>NZ_JAGPXJ010000071.1:0-40935 GCF_018070605.1 Streptomyces sp. B15 | reverse complement strand
CGTACGCGGCCTCCCGCGCCGTCAGATGCCGGGACGTCAGCCGCCGCCGCGCCGCGTCCCCTGCCGTATGCAGCCAGGCGATGGACACCACCGCGAGGGTGAGCCGCCGCGCGAGGTGGAACACGCGCAGCGGCACCTGCGGGTCGAGCGTGATCCGGCGGCCCGCGCCGCTGCGGAACGGCGACGGGGGAAGGGCGCGCGGGTGTGTGAGGGCGTGCGGCGGTGTGGGGGCGCGCGGGGGTGCGTCAGCGGTCGACATCGGGCGGCAGCAGGAACGGATAGGGCCGGCGCAGCAGCCGGTGCCCGAGGCGGTCGACCTTGCGGAGCCGCTGGATGAAGGCCCACGACCGGGCGTCGGCCCGGTAGTAGTCGGCGACCTCCTGCTCGGTGAGGGGCACGTCGAGGCGTGCTTCGGCCTGTGCGAGGAAGCCCGGTATCAGGTGGCCGAGGCGTTCCTTGTGCAGATTGCCGAGGAAGTCGAGGACCACGCCGCGCGTCGAGTAGAACTTGTCGAAGATCGACTTGGCCGTGGCGACGCGGACGATGTCCCGCAGCAGCCAGGGGAGCGAGGCGAAGAACAGCCGTACGTCCAGCAGCTCACGCCCGGCGGCGTCCCGCATCAGGGGGGAGGTCACATCGATGTAGAGCAGTTCGCCGTCGATGTCGACCCAGTTGGAGGCCTGGGCGTCCAGCCCGAGGGTGGGGGAGACGGCACCCTCCACCTGGTCCAGGAAGCGGGAGAAGAAGTCGGCGGCCCAGGCCTCGCTCTCGCTGTGCAGGAGGTTGGAGCACAGCCGCTTGCGCGGCAGCGTCTCCTGGACGCAGTAGCCGACGATCCCGCCGCCGGGCCGCGGCTGGTGCCACAGCTCGGTCTCCGCGACCCGGACGCCCCCCTCCCGCAGTCGCCGCAGATAGGTCCGCAGGGTCTGCTCGTAGTTGAGGAGGCGGGCACGGTCGGGGAAGACCGGAAGCCGCTTGCAGGCGAAGGAGCCGCTTCGGGCCTCCAGCTCCAGTACGAGGGTCACCTCGCCGTGGCCCAGCAAGGTCAGCCCGGTGTCGTCCGAGGTCCGGAGCGCTGTTTGCACCCGGTCCTCCAGTGAACTGAGATCGCGGTCAGGGACGGTGAACGTCATGGGGGCGCCACCTTTTTCTCGTCAGGTGTGGCATCAGCTGCCGGGCGTGAAGATCAGGACCGCGTTCTGGCCGCCGAACCCGAACGAATTGCTCATGGCGACCTCGATCTTCTCCTCGCGTGGTTCGCCGGTCACGATGTCCAGTTCGAGGGCGGGGTCCTGCCGTTCGAGGTTGGCCGTGGGCGGGATGGTGGACCGCTCGACGGCGAGCACCGTCAAGGCGGCCTCGATCGCTCCGGCGGCGCCCAGGGTGTGCCCGAGCACGCCCTTGGTCGAGGTGACCGCGGCGCCGTCACCGGTCAGCCGGCGCAGCATCCGGGCCTCGACGGCGTCGTTGAGCGGGGTCGAGGTGCCGTGCGCGTTGACGTGCCGGATGTCTCCCGCACCGACGCCCGCCTGGGTCAGGGCGGCGTTCACGGCCCGTAGGACGCTGGCACCCTCCGGCTCGGGCGCGGTGATGTGGTGGGCGTCGGCCGAAGCGCCGTAGCCGGCCAGCCGCGCCCGGACCCGGGCGCCGCGGGCTGCCGCGTCCTCCTCGCGCTCCAGGACGAGGATGCCGCTGCCCTCGCCGATCACGAATCCGTCGCGGTCCTGGTCGAAGGGGCGCGAGGCGGCCGTCGGCTCCCCCACCCGCTTCGAGAGCGCGCCCATCTGGTGGAAGCCGGTGACCATCAGCGGCGTCACGTTGGCTTCCGTACCGCCTGCGAGCACGACATCGCACGAGCCGTCGCGCAGCAGGCTCGCCGCGGTGCCGATGGCCGTACCCCCGGAGGCGCAGGCCGTCGCGGTGACGAAGTTCGGGCCGGTGGCCCGCAGATCGATCGCCAGGTGCCCGGCGACCATGTTGGGCACCAGCATCGGCAGCAGGAGGGCCGAGACGGAGTCCGGGCCCTTCTCCAGCAGGCGGCGGTGCTGGGTCTCCATGGTCTGGATGCCGCCGAGTCCACAGCCGACCACGACGCCGACGCGGGCTCCGTCCCAGGTATCCGGGTCGAGGCCGCAGTCGGCGACGGCCTCCCGCGCGGCCACGATGGCGAGCTGGATGAAGCGGTCGTGCATCAGCGGG
Organism: Streptomyces sp. B15; assembly: GCF_018070605.1. Classification (NCBI taxonomy): domain Bacteria; kingdom Bacillati; phylum Actinomycetota; class Actinomycetes; order Kitasatosporales; family Streptomycetaceae; genus Streptomyces; species Streptomyces sp. B15. Next base: position 38,736 of record NZ_JAGPXJ010000071.1, on the reverse strand, counting down.
CTGCGCCTGCCGACGTGCCGTGCCGGGTCCAGTCCGGGTACCGCGCACGAGATGTCGACGGGAAGCCCGTCCAGCCGGGGGTCCCTGGCCGCCGCCGACCGGCCGCTGCAGACCCCCTCCCAGGTCTTCTCCGCCCCGATGCCGGCCGCCGTGATCAGGCCCAGCCCGGTGACGGCGATGGACGAGGGGGCTGTCACTGGGCCGTGGCCTTGGTCCGGTCCTCCAGCAGCGCCGCCACATGCCCGATGGTGTCGGTCAGCGTGGCGGCGTCGTCGTCGAGTTTCACATCGAATTCGGACTGGATCACCAGCAGGAACTCGACGAGGAAGAGGGAGTCCATCTTGAGTTCTTCGAAAGTGGCGTCCGGGGTGATCTTCCCCCGGTCCACGGCGAAGTGATCGACGAGTATGTCAACCAGTTTCTCGTACATACCGCTCATGACTGTGATCTTCCCTTCTCCGGAACAGACCGACCGACTCGTCCCGTCGACGCGTCCCGTATTCGCGGTACCGCACCGGTACCCCACCGCGTGAAAGCGCTGCAAGGCGTTGCGGCCACTATGCGGGCGCCGGCTGACCGTGCGCTGACCGATGCCTGACGGCCGCGGGGGTCAGCAATCGGTCAGCGTGCGGTCAGCCGGGCCCCATACGTTGCGAGCGACCGGAGCCCATGGGCTGTCATCCACGGGGAGGAGCACGCGGTGGTTTTCTGCCGTCGTCGTCTTACGTCTCGGCCACGTCAAGCGCCTCGCCGGGAGGTTCACATCGAAAGCCGTCCAGCGGACAGCGCCCGATGACCCGCGCGGCCGTACTGGCCGGCCTCGGGGGCTGCCTGCCGCCCAGGCTGGTCACCAACGAGGAACTCGCCGCGCGGCTGGACAGCTCGGACGAATGGGTGCGGTCCCGGACCGGGATCAGACAGCGGTACATGGCCGAGGCGGGCGTGCTCACTTCGGACCTCGCCGTCGGGGCCGGCTCCAGGGCGCTGAAATCCTCCGGCGATCCGCATGTCGACGCCCTCGTCGTGGCCACCACCACCCCGGACCGCCCGTGCCCGGCGACGGCTCCGACCGTGGCCAGCAAGCTGGGGCTGGGCCACGCCGCGGCGTGGGACGTCTCGGCCGTGTGCACCGGCTTCCTCTACGCACTCGCCTCCGGCGCCGGCCTCATCGCGGCCGGCGGCGCCGAACGCGTATTGGTGATCGGCGCCGAGACCTTCTCCCGGATCCTCAACCCCGCCGACCGCTCCACCTCGGTGATCTTCGGTGACGGAGCCGGCGCCGTGGTGCTGCGCGCGGGGGATCCGGATGAGGCCGGCGCGCTCGGCCCGTTCGACCTGGGCAGCGACGGCGAAGGGGTGGAACTGATCACCGTACCGGCCGGCGGCCCTCCTCCCGACGGCATGGATCAGGGGCCGGCGCCCGAGGACTACTACTTCACCATGCAGGGCAAGAAGGTCTTCTGGCTCGCGGTCCAGCGGATGGGCCAGAGCGCGCAGACGGTGCTGGACCGCACCGGCTGGCGGGTCGAGGACGTGGACCACCTCGTCGCCCACCAGGCGAATCACCGCATCACCCGGCGGCTGGCCGACGAGATCGGGCTTCCGCGTGAGCGGGCCGTCAGCAATATCGCCGAGGTCGGCAACACCGCCGCGGCCTCCATTCCGCTGGCACTCGCCCACGCCCATGCCGCGGGTGCGCTGACGCCCGGCGACCGTGTGCTGCTGACCGCCTTCGGCGGCGGCCTGACGTGGGGCGCGACGACGCTCACCTGGCCCGCCGTCGAACGGAGCTGACCGCACGGACCGTGAGCGGCGCTGCCGGACAGGCACGCCACGGCGACCGAACCGAGGACGGCAATGACACCTCAGAAACTCATCAGCGACTACATCGTCGATGTCTGGATGGACGGCGACGCCGAGAGTCTGGAACCGGACACCCCGCTCACCGAACTCAACATCATCGACTCGATGGGAATCTTCGATCTCGTCGGATTCCTGCAGCGCGAATTCTCCATGACCGTGCCCATGCAGGAGGTGACGCTGAAGAACTTCCGTTCCGTACGCACAATCTCCGCACTGGTCGTCCGGTTGCGCCAGGACGAGGGAGGAAATGCCGCATGACGGAGACCGGTGAAAAACACCCCGACCTCGCGCTCCTGCACAAACAAGTGGTGGAAATCGTCGCGGAGCGCACTCTGTACGACGAGTCCCATCTCCTGCCCGACAGCCACTTCGAGGCGGACCTGGGCATCGATTCGGTCATTCTGGAGTCGATCCTCGCCTCGCTCCAGGAGCGCTTCGGCATCGGCAGGCTGAACGGCCAGGTGGCCACCCTGCGGGAACTCGTCGACGCCGTCGCCGCCGAGCTGGGCCGCGAGGGCGGGGCAGCCTGGGCGGACGGGCCGGACACCGTCCTGTCGGCGCTCGTCTCCGCCGCGCTGCGCCAGACGCAGTACCGGCGCGACCAACTCGGTCCCGACACCCATCTGGAACGGGACCTGGGCATCGACTCCGTGATCCTGACCTCCGTCGTGGCGGAGGTCGCGCAGACGTTCGGAGCGCCGGAGACGGTGCCCGGCACCGGCGAGGCCACCACCTTGCGGGAGCTGGCGGACCTGTTGAGCGCGGCGTGGTCGCACAGCGAGCCTGCCACCGCCGCGCCCGCACCTGAGCCGGGAACAGCGCGTCAGGAGGACCGCCCGGCCCCGCAGGCGGGCGAGGGGCGCCAGGCACCACCGTCCAGCGCCGAGGACGGCTGGGACAGCCGCTCGATGAAGGACTTCGTGGAGCAGCGCGACCCCGACCTGTTCGCCAAGGCCCGCAGCTTCGGCGCCTACCGGCGCGGGCGGGAGGAGGACCGGCTCTACTGGTACGGCATGCCGCTGCACTCCCGCTGCGAGAACCGTGCGGTCATCTTCGACGAACTGGCGGGCCGCAAGCGCGAGTTCCTGATGTTCGCCTCGAACAACTACCTCGGCCTCGCCAACCACCCCAAGGTGATCGAGGCCGTGTGCGACGCGACCCGCAGCTACGGCGCCACCCACACCGGATCCCGCTTCATCGGCGGGACCAACATGCTCCACAAGGAGCTGGAGCGCCGCCTGGCCGCCTTCAAACAGCGGCCCGCCTGCATCGTCTACCCGGGCGGCTACGCCGCCAACCTCGGCTCGATCTCGGCCCTGGTCAAAAGCTACGACACGCTCGTGGTCGACAAGCTCAACCATATGAGCATCGTGGACGGGGCCAAGCTCTCCGGCGGCAGCCGCAGGATCTACCAGCACAACGACATGGCGGATCTCGAACGCGTGCTGCGGCGCGGAGCCGACTCGCCCGGCGGCACCCTCATCGTCGCCGACGGTGTGTTCAGCATGCACGGCGACATCTGCGACCTGCCCGGCATCGTCCGACTGGCCAAGGCGTACGGCGCCCGCGTGATGATCGACGACGCGCATGCGACCGGCGTGCTGGGCGCCCGCGGCTCCGGCACGACCGAGCACTTCAACCTCAAGGGCGAGGTCGACCTCGAACTCGGCACCATGAGCAAGGCACTGGCCGGCATGGGCGGGTTCGTCGTCGGTGACGAGGAGGTCGTCGAGTACCTGCGCTACTACTCCAACTCCTACGTCTTCGCCGCCAACATCCCCGCCGGGGTCGCCGCCGGGCTCATCGCCGCCATCGACGTCATGGAGGCGGAGCCCGAACGGGTCAAGCGCCTGTGGACGAACATCGGCGCCCTCCGCGCACGCCTGCTGGAGGCCGGCTTCGATCTGGAGAACTCCGAGAGCGCCATCCTGCCCATCCGCATCGGCGACGAGCGGCAGGCGATGGAGATGGGCCGCGCCGTGCGGGCCCGCGGGCTGTACTGCCAGACCGTGGTCTTCCCCGGTGTGCCGCTCGGGGACGCCAGGCTGCGGGTGAGCGTGACCTGCGAACACACCCCGGAAGACCTCGAACTGGCCGCCGAGATCTTCCTCGACGCGGCACGTGAGACCGGCGTGCGGCGGGCCGGCCGGTGAGCGCACAGGAGGCAAGGACGATGGACGCACACCCCGCCGTGATCCGGCTGCCCCGCGACCTCCCCCCGGACCACGCCGAACGCCCGGCGTTCGTGGGGGCGGAGACGGTGACGTACGGCGAGTTCACCGGGCGCGTCGACGCGCTCTCCGTCCGGCTGCTCGACCTCGCCGTCCGGCCGGGCGACCGCATCGCCATCTGGATGGACAAGCAGCCCCGCTACGCGGAGGCGATCTTCGCCGCGCTGGAGGTGGGCTGCGCGTATGTGCCGCTCGACGGCGGTCAGCCGAAGCAGCGGGTGCTGACCATCCTTGCCGACGCCGAACCGACCGTCCTGTTCACCGATCCGCGTCATCTGGCCGCGTTGGACGACGGTCCACTGCCCTCTTCCCTCACGATGATCGTCGTCGACGGCGACGACCCGCCCGCCACGGCCTGCGGGCTGCCCGTCCGCTCCTGGACGGACTTCGCGGGGGTCGCCCCCGGCCGGATCACGCTGCTGCCCTCGCTGCGAGCGACCGACCTGGCGGCCATCCTCTACACCTCCGGCTCCACAGGCTCCCCCAAAGGCGTGCGGATCTCGCACCGCAACCTCGCCAACTTCGTCGGCTGGGCCCGCCAGGAGCTCGACGTGGGCCCCGACGACGTGTTCGCCAACCACGCCTCGTTCAACTTCGATCTGAGCACCTTCGACCTGTTCACCGCGCTGACCTCCGGTGCCGCCCTGTGGGTCATCGGAGATGCGGCGGCACGGGACGTCTCGGCGCTGGCGGCGGGAATCCGCGAGCACGGCGTCACCGTGTGGTACTCCGTGCCCTCGATCCTGAGCCTGCTCACCGCCTCCGGAGCGCTCACCCCGGAGGGCGCCCGCTCCCTGCGCTATGTGCTGTTCGCGGGCGAGGTCTTTCCCGTACCCCGGCTGCGGGACCTGGTCGAGCTGCTGCCCGAGGACACCGCGCTCTACAACCTCTACGGGCCGACGGAGACCAACGTCTGCACCTTCCACCGGGTGCGCCCGCAGGACCTGCGGCGCGAGACGCCGGTTCCCATCGGCGGGCCGATCACCGGCGCCCGGCTGAACGTCGTCGACGACAACGGAGCCCCGGTGACGGAGCCGGATGTGATCGGCCATCTGATCGTCGAGGGCGACTGTGTGACCCCCGGCTACTGGCGCCGCACCGCGGACCCCGCCACGGCGTACCACTGCGCGGGCAAGCACCCCACCGGCGACCTCGTCAGCTATGAGAGCGACGGCCGGCTCGTCTACCGGGGCCGCGAGGACCGCATGGTCAAGCTCTCCGGCTACCGGATCGAGCTCGGCGAGATCGAGGCGGCCGTGCAGCAGCACCCGGACATCGCCGACGCGGCGGTGCTCCTCACCGGGGAGGGGCAGCAGGCGCGGCTGGCCCTCTACTACACGCTGCACCCAGGAGCCCCCAGGCCGAGCCTGGTGCGGATCAAGCAGCACTGCGCACGGCGCCTGCCCACCTACATGCTGCCGCACACCGCGACCTGCCTCGACCAGCTGCCGCGCAACGCCAACGGCAAGGCCGACTACCGCCGGCTGGCGCACGGCCCGGCCCAGTCCACCGCGGCGCCCACCGGCGCGGCTCGATAGTGACGGAGACGAACGACTGTGACTCCAGGCCCGATCGAGACGCATTGGCAAGGAGCGGAACCGGCGACCGTCGCCGGGCTGCTGCGGCGGCGCTTCGAGCTGGCGCCGCACGCGGTCGCCTACCGCTTCCTCTCCGACACCACCGGCACCAGCACCTCGTGGGACCACGCCGAACTGGACCGGCGCGCCCGCGCGGTCGCCGTCCACCTCCAGCGCGCGCAACTGAGCGGCCGTCCGGTGCTGCTGCTCCACCCGCCGGGGCTCGACTACATCGCCGCGTTCTTCGGATGCCTGTACGCCGGAGCCGTCGCCGTCCCCGCCTACCCGCCGCAGAACGCCAAGTTCGGGCAGACGATGCAGCGCCTGGCCGCCATCGCCCGTGACTCGGGTGCCACCCACGCCCTCACCACCCGCAGCATCCGCAAGGCCGCGCACGGCGAGCGCGCCGAGCTGGCGAGCCTCGGGCTCGACCGGCTGTGCTGGCTGACCGAGGACGAACTGGGCCCGGCCGAGGCAGCGGAATGGGAGGACCCCGGCACGACGGGCGACTCGCTCGTCTTCCTCCAGTACACCTCCGGGTCGACCTCGGCGCCGAAGGGCGTCATGGTCAGCAACGGCAATCTCGTGAGCAACCTGCGCTCCTCCCATCTGCGACTCGAACTCGACGCCGGGTCGGGGATGGTCTCCTGGCTGCCGCCCTACCACGACATGGGCCTCATCGGAGGGCTGCTCACCCCGCTCTACGGGGGCTTCACCTCCCACCTCATGGCGCCGATGACCTTCGTGCAGCGGCCGCTGCTGTGGCTGGAGACCCTCTCCAGCACCCGCGCCTCGACGAGCGTCGCCCCCAACTTCGGCTTCGAGCAGTGCCTTCGGCGCGTCACCCCCCAGGAGCGCGACGCCCTGGACCTGAGCCACTGGCGGCTGGCACTCAACGGGGCCGAGCCGGTGCGTGCCGACACCCTGGAGCGCTTCGCCGACTACTTCGCGCCGGCCGGCTTCGAGCGCCGCGCCCTGCTGCCCTGCTACGGACTTGCCGAGGCTACCCTCATGGCCACCGGCATCGGCCCCCACGAGCAACCCGTCGTGCACACCGTCGACGCCGAGGCGCTGGCGGCCGGAGCGGTCCGGGACGCCGGCCCCGGGACCGCCCGCGTCACCCGCGTCGTCGGCTGCGGCCCCGCGGTCCCCGACACCCAGGTGGCGGTCGTCGACCCGGCGACCCGGCAGCGCACCGGCGAGGAGCACATCGGAGAAGTCTGGCTGTCGGGGCCGAACGTGGCCCTCGGCTACTGGAACCGCCCCGATCTGACGGCCGAGACGTTCGACGTCCACCTCGACGGCGACCCCGGCACCGGCTGGCTGCGCACCGGCGATCTGGGATACCGGCGGGACGGTCAGCTCTTCCTCGTCGGGCGCACCAAGGACGTCGTCATCGTCCAGGGCCGCAACTTCTACCCGCACGACATCGAACTGACCGCCGAGAAGGCCACCGAGGCCGTACGCCCGGACAACGGGGCCGCCTTCGGCGTGCCCACACCCGAGGGGGAACAGCTCGCGCTCGTCTACGAGATCGGCCGGGGCACGGACGAACCCGCGGCGGTGCTGGCCCGGTTGCGTACCGCGCTCGCCGAGGAGCACCAGGTCTCCCCGCACACCCTCGCGCTGGTGCGGCACTCCTCCGTGTCCAAGACCACCAGCGGCAAGATCCAGCGCCAGGGCACCCGGCGCGACTTCCTCGACCTGAACATGACGGTGGTGGCCGCCAGCGTCGCCCGCGAGGTGGAGACTACGGGGCGCAGCGGCCCGGTCCCCGCCGCGCCCCGTTCCGCTCCGTCCGCCGAGGAACGCCGCGCCCAGGTGACCGCCGTCGTCACCGAGGCGCTGTCGCAGGCGTGCGGCCCCGCCCTGGCGGAGGAACCCGGACAGCGCGGCTTCGCCGCACTCGGCCTCGACTACCCCCGGCTGCTGGAGCTGGTGGCCGCCGTCGAGCAACGGCTCGGCGTCCGAATAGCGGTCGGTGACCTGCTGGTCCGCCCGGACGCCGACACGCTCGTCGAACTGCTGGACGGCGAACTGGCCGCCGCCGGACACGACAGCGCGGAGCCGGGAGCGGCCACCGGGCCGTCCACCGCGAGCCCCACCGCGAGTTCCACCGGGGCGGAGCCGAGCAGCGTCGAGCTGGAAGCCTGGCTGACCGAGCGGGTCGCCCGCCGGCTCGGACTGCCCGCCGCGGTCGTCGACCCCACCCGGACCTTCGCCTCCCTCGGCCTCGACTCGAAGCAGGCCGTGGCCGTCGTGGGCGAGCTCGGCGACCGGCTCGGGCGCAGGCTGCCCACCGGGGCCGTCTTCGACCATCCGACCATCCGCCAGGTCGCCACCCGCTTCGGCGCGCGCGGCCGAGCGGCGACCGCGGCCGACGCCGCGGCCCACGCCGCCGCCCGCACCGCGGGCCGGACCGCAGCGCCCCCCGCCGCCGACGAGCCGATCGCGATCATAGGGATAGGCTGCCGCTTCCCCGGCGCCCCGGACGTCGAAAGCTACTGGCGGCTCCTCCTCGACGGCCGGGACGCGGTGGGCGAGGTGCCCCGCGAGCGGTGGGACCCGTACCAGGCGCGGACCCCGGAGCAGGGCGGCTTCCTGGACCGGGTGGACGAGTTCGACGCCCGCTTCTTCGGGATCTCCGCCCGCGAGGCGCTCCGGATGGACCCGCAGCAGCGGCTGCTGCTGGAAACCGCCTGGCAGACCTTCGAGGACGCGGGGATCGCGCCCGCCGGGCTGGCGGGCAGTGACACGGCCGTCGTGGTGGGGATGAGCAGCCAGGACTACGGGCAGCTCCAGCTCGCGCACCCGGGCAGCGCGGACGTCTACGCGGCGACCGGCAACGCACCGTCCGTGGCGGCCAACCGGCTCTCCTACTTCTTCGACCTGCACGGGCCCAGCCTCGTGGTGGACACGGCCTGTTCCTCGTCGCTCGCCGGGATCCACATGGCCTGCACGAGTCTGCGCGGCGGCGAGAGCCGTCTCGCACTGGCCGGGGGAGTCAATCTGCTGCTCACCCCCGGCCTGTCGGCGGCACTGGCCGACGGGGAGATGCTCTCTCCCGGCGGTCGCTGCCGCACGTTCGACGACGCTGCCGACGGCTATGTACGCGGCGAGGGCGTCGGCCTGGTCTGCCTCAAGCCGCTCTCGGCCGCGCTGGCCGACGGCGACCGGGTCTACGCCACGATCACCGGCTCGGCCCTCGCGCACGGCGGGCGCGGCAACAGCCTGACCGCGCCGCGCGGTTCGGCCCAGCGCTCCGTCATCACCAGAGCGCTCGCCCAGGCCGGGGTCGAGCCCGGGCAGATCGACTATGTCGAGGCGCACGGCACCGGAACCCCGCTGGGGGACCCCGTCGAGTGGGAGGCCCTCGCGGCGGTGTACGGCCAGGAGCGTCCCGCCGAGGAGCCCTGCCTCGTCGGGTCGGTCAAGACCAACATCGGGCACCTGGAGGCGGCGGCGGGAGTCGCCGGGCTCATCAAGGCGGCGCTGGTGGTCGGCCACCGGGAGGTGCCGCCCCTGCTCCACCTGGAGAAGCCGAACCGGCACCTGGACTGGGACGGCTCCGGTCTGCACGTGCCGACCGGACGCCGCGCGCTGGCAGCCGGCACCACGGCACGGGCCGGTGTCAGCTCCTTCGGCTTCGGCGGCACCAACGTCCATCTGATTGTCGAGGCACCGCCCGCAGCCGTACCGGAGGAACAGCCGGTGACCACTCCTCGTCCCGCACACACCCTGTGCCTGTCCGCCCACACCCCCACCGCCCTCACCGCGCTCGCCCATCGCTACCGCACCCATGTGGCCGCCCACCAGGACGTGTCGCCGGCCGCGCTGTGCCACGCGGCGAACACCGGCCGCACCCAGCTGCCCCACCGCGCCGCGCTCACCTTCACCACAACCGAGGAACTCGACGCCGCCCTCGCCGCGCTGGCACGGGAGGAACGGTCGATGGCCGTCACCCGGGGCAGCACCGTGGAGGGACCCGCGCCCACGACGGCCTTCCTCTTCAGCGGCCAGGGGACGCAGTACGCCGGCATGGGCAGGGAGTTGTACGCGGCGCACAGCGCGTTCGCCGACACCCTGGACCGCGCCGAGGAGGTGGCGCGCCCGCTGCTGGGCACCTCGCTGCTCGATCTCCTCTTCGACGAGGATGGGGACGAGCGGCTGCGCAGCACGCGGTACTGCCAGCCCGCGATGGTGGCGTTCTCGGCCGCCCTCGCCGAACTGTGGACGGCGCTCGGTGTGCGCCCGGCCGCGGTCCTCGGACACAGCGTCGGCGCCATCCCGGCGGCCTGTGTGGCCGGGGTGCTGTCCCTGGAGGACGCGCTCCTGCTCGCCGCCGAGCGGGGCAGGCACATGGACGAGCAGCCCGGTGAGGGACGGATGATCGCCTGCGTCGGCGAGGCCGACACCGTGATGGAGATATCCGCCGACTTCCCGTCGGTGGCGGTCGCCGCCGTCAACACCGACCGGCATCTGGTCCTCTCCGGGCCGGCGGCGGACATCCACGAGGCACGGGAAGCACTCGAGGCACGGCGGATCGAGGTGCGCCCGCTCGCCGTCTCGCACGCCTTCCACTCCGGGCTGATGGACGCGGCAGCGGCCCCGCTGCGCAAGAGCCTGGACGACATCGACTTCGGTCAGCCGGGCATCCCCTGGATCTCCGACACCACCGGGGAACGCGTCGAGAGGGTGGACGCCGACTACTGGGTGCGGCACATGCTCGGTACCGTCCGGTTCGCCGACGGGTTCGCGACCCTGCGACGGCTGGGGTGTGACGCGTTCGTCGAGATCGGACCGCACCCCACGCTCCTGTCCGCCGGCCGGGCCATGACGCAGGAGAGGGAGGGGGCGCACGGACGGCCCCTGTGGCTGCCGTCCGTACGCAGGAGAGCCGGTGAATGGGCCACGCTCCTCGGCTCGCTCGGCCGGCTGCACTGTGCCGGCGGTGACGTCGACTGGCGTGCGCTCGACCGGGACGACCCGCCGAGGCGGGTTCCTGTCCCGCACACGGTCTTCGAGCGCGAGTCCTACTGGTTCACACCGCCCGCGGCTCCGTCGACATCCGGTGCGGGGGACCCCTCCACCGGCTCCCACGGCACCGTGGACGGCCTGCCGGGCGGGGGCGCGCCGCCGCTCCCGTCCGCCACGCCCTTCCCGGCGACCTCGGACTCGCCCCACCCCCTGCCGACCCGGCCCGGCACCGACGCGCCGGCTGCTGTCGGCGAGATCGTGCTGGAGAGTGTCGCCCGGGTCTGCGGTTTCCCCGCCGAGCAGATTCCCGCGTACGCCAGGCTCGGCACGGACCTGGGGCTGGACTCGCTGATGCGTACCGATCTGCAGCGCCGGATCTCGGCCTGCTTCCCGCTGGAGGCGGAGCGGCTGCGGCACGATCTGCCGGACGACCCCACCGTGCGGGATGTGACCGACCTGCTCACCGAGGCCGGGGCGGGCCAGCAGACGGGCGCGCAGCTGCCGGTGGCCCACCAGGCCGCCGTCGCCCCGCCGCCGTCGGCTCCGCCGCAGTCGGCGCCCGGGCTGCCGACCGCCGCACCGGCGCCCGCGGTGAAGCCGGAGTACTCCATCGAGGAGTGGCCGGAGTACGCGGAACTGCAGGACCGCCTGCGGCAGACCGTCGCACACGGCGACAACCCCTACGGCCGTACCCACGAGGGGTTCAACTCCGGGGTCGTCACCGTCAACGGCCGCAAGGCCGTCAACTTCGCCGCGTTCAACTACCTCGCCCTCTCCCACCACCCGCGGGTACGTCAGGCGGCCAAGGAGGCGATCGACACCTACGGCACCTCCAGCTCGGCGACGCCGCTGCTGTTCGGTGAGACGCCCCTGCACCACGAGCTCGATGCCGAGGTGGCCTCCTTCCTGGGCACCGAGGCCGCCATCGTCTTCGCCGGGGGCCATGCCACCAACGTCGCCACCGTCGGGCACCTGTTCGGCCCGGAGGACCTCATCGTCCACGACGAGTGGAGCCACGACAGCACGGTGCGGGGCTGCATCCTCTCCGGCGCGCAGCGCAGGCCCTTCCCGCACAACGACTGGGAAGCCCTCGACCGGATCCTCGCCGCGGGCCGCTCCCGCTACCGCAGGGCGCTGGTCGTCATCGAGGGCGCCTACAGCCAGGACGGCGACATTCCGGAGCTGCCACGCTTCATCGAGGTCAAGCAGCGGCACGGCGCGATGCTGATGATCGACGAGGCGCACTCCCTCGGCGTGCTCGGTCGCACGGGCCGCGGCATCGGCGAGCACTTCCCCGTCGCACGCGCCGATGTGGACCTGTGGATGGGCACCCTGAGCAAGGCGATCGGCAGTCTCGGCGGCTTCATCGCCGCCCGGCACCCGATCATCGAGTACCTCAAGTTCACCGCCCCCCTGCACATCTTCAGCACGGGCATCTCACCGGCCAACACGGCGGCGGCCCTGGAGGCGTTCCGGGTCATCCGGGACGAGCCGGAGCGCGTGGGACGACTGCAGCAACTCGCCGAGTTCTTCCGGACCCGGGCCAGGGAGCGCGGCCTCGACATCGGGGTCTCGCGTGCGTCGGCCGTCATCCCGGTCATCGTCGGCGACTGGAACAAGACCATGGCGCTGTCCAACTCGCTGCTGGAGCAGGGCGTCAACGTCATGCCCATCGGCTATCCCGCCGTGGCGCGCGACGCGTGCCGACTGCGCTTCTTCATCAACGCCGACCACAGCGAAGCCGACCTCGAACAGTCCCTCGACCTTCTGGTGTGATCATGGCTACCCAAGACAATGACCTCAGTGCGGCCGCGGCGAGCCACGGGCCCCGGGACGGCACGGCCGACGTGCTGGTCACCGGCGCCAGTGGTTTCATCGGCGGCCACCTCACCCGGCGGCTGGCCGAACTCGGCCACCGCGTCCGTGTCCTCGTACGGCCCGGCAGCGACCGCTCCGGGTTCGGGGACGCGGCGGACGAGATCGAGACCGGAGACCTGGACGATCCGGACAGCCTGTGCCGGGCCGCCAAGGGCGTCACCCACATCTACAACTGTGCGGGCATGTCGGCGGACTGGGGGCCCTGGGAGGACTTCCAGCGGGCGAACGTCCACGGCGCCCGGCGGCTCGTCGAAGCCGCCCACCAGGCGGGCACCGTGGCCCGGGTCCTGCACGTCAGCACCACCGATGTCTACGGCTACCCCAAGCAGCCCTGCGACGAGGCAGCCGGCTGCAAGGACATCGGGCTGCCCTACAACCGCAGCAAGCTGCTCGGTGAGCGCGCCGTGCGCAACGCCGCGGCCGAGACCGGGGTACCGGTCACCATCGTGCGGCCGGTGTCGGTGTACGGGCCCCGCAGCAAGGACTTCGTGATCGAGATCGGCAACCTCCTGCTGCAGAAGCAGATGCTCTACATCCGGGGCGGCCAGGTTCCGGCCGGTCTGCTCTACGTCGACAACGCCGTCGACGCCATGATCGCCGCCGCCACGTCCGAGGAGACGGTCGGCAAGGTCTACAACCTGCGCGACCCCGAGCTGACGACCTGGCGCCAGTACGTGGAAGCGCTCGCCGCGGGAATGGGAGTCAAGCCACCGTGGCTCAACCTGCCGGCTCCCGTCGCCACCGCCGTCGCCACCCTCTCGGAGAAGCTCTACGGCGCACTGAAGATCTCCTCCCGCCCGATCCTGACCCGGCACACCGTCCACCTGTTCGACCGCGATCAGTCCTACGGCATCAGGCGGGCGCAGCATGACTTCGGGTTCAAGAGCACGGTCGACTTCGAGGAGGGTATGCGCCGCACCGTCGCATGGCTGGACTCCGACGAGGGGCGCGCACATGTTTCCCGTTGAGACCACCTCCCGGACGGCCGGCTGGTTCCCCGGTCCGGCCGCCGGCGATGCCGGGGCGCGGCCGCTGGTGTGCATTCCGTACGCGGGCGGCACCGCCTCCGTCTACCGGGGCTGGCAGGAGCGGCTGGGAGCGGACATCCACGTCGTCCCCGCCCAACTCCCGGGCCGCGGCCGGCGCCTGCGCGAGCCGCCCCACACGGCGCTCGAACCACTCGTCACGGCGCTGGCCACCGCCCTGGTGGAGGCGGAACTCAGCCACGACTACGCGCTGTTCGGCCACAGCATGGGCGCGCTGCTGGCCTACGAGGTGGCGTGCGAACTGCGCGAGCGAGGTGAGCCGGAACCGTCGCACCTGTTCGTCTCCGGCAGCAGGGCACCCCACCTGTACGGGACGCGCGAAGACCACCTCCTGCCCGACGACGCATTGCGCGAGCTGGTCAGCGACCTGGGCGGTCTCGACCGGGACCGGGCCGTCGACGCCGCCTACTTCGAGCGCAGGCTGCCGGTGCTGCGCGCCGACCTTCGGGTGTGCGAGACGTACCGATGGCGACCACGTGCGCCGCTGCGGTGCCCGATGACGGCCTTCTCCGCCTCCCGGGACGCCCTCGCCTCCGCGCCGCAGACGGAGGCGTGGCGTGCGTACACCTCCGGGTCCTTCCTGCGCCGTCACCTGGACGGCGGCCACTTCTTCCTGAACGGCGGCCCCTCCCGGGACCGACTGCTGCGGCAGCTGCGCGACGAGCTCGACCACGTGCGCACAGGACCGGACGCCGGACCTCAGCCCGTCAACGCGCGAAGGAACGCACCATGGACCTCTTGAGTCTCGCCACCACCGTTCGCAGCCGCGTCGAGGAGCCCGTCACCGACCTGCTGCAGATACTGAAAGTGCTGAGCAATCCGCGACTGCCGGTGCTGCTCGCGCTCTCCAAGGGGCTGATCGAGCCGACGTACCGGCTGGCCTTCCTGGCGTCCGCCTCCAACTCGGGGGTGCTGCGCTGTCTGGCGGCGCGGCCGTGCGACCTGGAGTCGCTGGCCGACAGGCTCCAGATCGGCCCGGCCGAGAAGGACCGGCTCCGTGCCTGGCTCGACATGGGCGTCAAGCTCGGTGACTTCGGTACGGGCGAGGGCTGCTACCGGCTCAGCAGCTTCACGGCGAAGTTCCTGGCCCAGCCGGGCAACGACGCGGTCGCCGCCGCGCTGGAGGAAGTGATCCGCTTCCATGTGCCGGCACTGCTGCACGGGCCGAACATGCTGCGCGTCGGCGAGCGCTTCTCGCTGGACGACCAGGACGGCGCGGTCATCGCCCGCTCCACCCGGGTCGTCGAGTCCTTCGTGGAGGCGGCCGTCGACCGCAACCTGGAGCGCTCCCGGCCGGTGCGGCTGCTGGAGGTCGGCTGCGGCAGCGGGACGTACGTACGCCACGCCGCCCGGCTCAACCCCAGGCTCTCGGCGCTCGCCATCGACATGCAGAAGAACGTCGCCGACCAGGCCGCCTCGAACATGGCCGAGTGGGGGCTCACGGACCGGGTCGAGACCCGGCAGGGCGACCTGCGCACCTTGGACCTGGAGCCGCAGTTCGACCTGGTCACGATGCACAACAACATCTACTACTTCCCGCAGGACGACCGGGTCGAGACTCTGCGCCGGGCGCGCCGGCTGCTCGCGCCCGGCGGCAAACTCCTGCTGACCACCTCCTGCCAGGGCGGCAACACCGGCCTGGAAGCGCTCAACCTGTGGTTCCACTTCTCCGACTTCGGCGGTCCGCTGCCACGGGAGGGCGAACTGGTGGAGCAGTTGGAGGAGGCCGGGTTCACCGATGTCGAGGCCACCCAGGTCATCCCGGGTGAGCAGTTCCGCGCCTGCACGGGCACCAACGCACAGCTCGCGCTGGACTGAGCGGTCAGGAGACCTCACCATGACAACGCACGCAACCGACACCCCGGTCACCGGGGAGTACGCCGACCAGGTCGTCCTCCTCGGC
Organism: Streptomyces sp. B15; assembly: GCF_018070605.1. NCBI lineage: Bacteria > Bacillati > Actinomycetota > Actinomycetes > Kitasatosporales > Streptomycetaceae > Streptomyces > Streptomyces sp. B15. Next base: position 23,261 of record NZ_JAGPXJ010000071.1, on the reverse strand, counting down.
GCGGGACCGCAGCCCGACCCGGCCGTCCTCGGCGGGAAGGCCGCCCGGATCGGCGAGATGCTGGCTGACGGACTGCCGGTACCGCCCGCCTTCTGCCTCACCACCGAACTCTTCGCCGCGTATCTGAGCGAGACCGGCCTGGCGTCCGAACTGCGCGGCACCGACAGCCGCTCCGCGCGGGAGCGGGTGCTGGCCACCGGGATACCGCCCGCCATCGCGGAGGCGATCATCGCCGGATACACCCGGTTGGGGCGCCCCCGGGTGGCCGTGCGCTCCTCCGCCCTGCGCGAGGACTCCGCGGGCCAGTCGTTCGCCGGCCAGCACGACACGATCCTGGACGTGTCCGGCGACGCGGATCTGCTGGACGCCGTACGCACTTGCTGGGCCTCCCTGTGGTCGGACCGCGCCACCGCCTACCGCGACGACGACAGCGCGCCCGGCGCCATCGCGGTGGTGGTGCAGGAGATGGTCCACGCGGACGTGAGCGGTGTCGCCTTCACGGTCGACCCCGTCAGCGCCCGCCCGCACCGCATCGTCGTCGAGGCGTGCCAGGGCCTGGGGGAGGGGCTGGTCTCCGGCCGGGTGTCCAGCGACTACTTCGTGCTCGACGACCGCACCCTCGAGGTCGTCGAGGAGCGGGTCCGGCACAAGGTGACCAAGTGCGCCCCGCTGGCGCCCGGGAAGATCGGGATGACCAGGGTCGAGGCCGCGGCCCGCAATGTGCCCTGTCTGTCGCGGGAGCAGCTGGCCGAACTCTCCCGGCATGCCCTGCGGCTGCGCAGCAGGTACGGCGCGGAGCAGGACATCGAGTGGGGGATGCGCGACGGTGCGCTCTGGTTCTTCCAGACGCGGCCCATCACCACCCGCCCCGCCGCCGGGTCCGGCGACCGTCCGGGGGGCGCCCGCAGTCCGTATGTCACCCCGCAGAAGGACGCGATCGAGCAGGGCACCCTGTGGTCGCGGATGGACATCGGAGAGATCTTCGTCGGGCTGATGACCCCGCTGGGGCTGAGCTTCGCCCGGTACTACCAGCAGCATGTGCACCTGGACTGCACCTCGGCCCTCGGCGCCCGGGTCACCGGCGACCCCGATCTGCCGATGGGCTATGTGCAAGGGCACGTCTACCTCAACATCTCCTACAGCGCCTATGTGATGGCGCAGTGTCTGCCCACCCGGGACCAGTGGCGCTTCACCAGCCGGTTCGTCAGCGAGGAGGTGGACCTGACCGGGTACGAGAACCCCTTCGGCCGGTTCCCCGGCGGCCTCACCGACGCCCTGTCGATCGCCTTCTGGCTCCGCACCACGGCCAACGAGCTGACGGACATGAAGGCCCGGGCCGAGCGGATGTCCTCCTCCCGCGCCTATGAGTTCGACCGCGACAGGGCTTTGGACCTGACCCGGATGGGCCGCAGCGAACTGGACATGGAGCTCAAGCGCCGCCTCGGGTACTTCCACGACATGCATGTGGGCTACATGCCCTACTACATCCACGCGTTCGGCTTCTACGCGGTGCTGGCGGAGCTGTGCAAGCAGTGGCTCGGCGACGAGGGCGTCAACCTGCAGAACCGCGTGAAGACCGACATGTCCAACCTGCGCACAGTGGAGTCGGCCAAGGAGATCTGGTCCGTGGCCCAGGCGGCCAAGGACCGGCCGCGGGTGCTGGAACTCATCGAGGAACTGCCGCTGGACGGCATCGAGGAAGCCCTCCGCGCGGACGAAGAGGGCCGCGAGTTCTGGCAGGAGCAGATGGAGCCCTTCCTGCGCGCCCACGGCACCCGCGGGCCGCAGGAGATGGAGATCACCCACCCCCGGTGGATCGACGACCCGTCGTACGTCTTCCAGATGATCCGGCGCTACGCCGCGGACGGGTTCTCCATCGACGACATCCTCCGGCGCAGCGGCGGCCGGCAGGACGCCTCGCACACGGTGCTGAAGCAACTGCCGCTGCCCAAACGGCGGGCCGTGGAGGCGGCCATCTCGATGTACCGGACCTACAGCGAGCTTCGCGAGGTCACCCGGATGTCGATGATCACCTCGATCTGGCTGGTGCGCAACGTGGTCTACGAAGTGGGCCGGCGCCTGCTGGAGGCCGGGGTGCTGCACTCCATGGACGAGGTGGCGTACCTCGACTTCGAGGACATCCGCGCCTATCTGGCCGGTGAGCTGTCCGAGGCGGAGGCGTTCGACCGGGCCAAGATCGACGGAGCCCGGCGGCTGCACGAATACCACAAGCGGCTGCCGGAGCCGCCGCTCACCTTCGTGGGCGAGCACGACCCGGCTTCCGCCGTGCGGCCCGTCCCCGACGGGGAGCACCTGGAGGGGCTCGGTTCCAGCCCCGGCCGCGTGGTGGGCCGGGCCCGGGTCGTCGAGGACCTCGTCTGGCAGGCCGACGAGTTCCAGGCCGGGGAAATCCTGATCACCCGCTACACCGACGCGACATGGACCCCGCTTTTCGCCATCGCGGGAGGCGTCGTCACCGACATCGGATCGATGCTCTCGCACAGTTCGATCGTGGCGCGGGAATTCAATGTGCCGTCCGTCGTGAACACCAAGTTCGCGACGCAGGTCATCCACACCGGGGACCTGATCGTGGTCGACGGGGACGCCGGCACGGTCGAGGTCGTCGAGAACTCCTGACCGGACGGCGGCGGCGCAACGGGCCGGTGCCGCGGGTCAGGAAAGCCCGCCGGTGCTCGGCGGGAAACTCGAAAGAGAGAGGGACTGCATGATTCCCGATATGTGGTATCCCGTGGCTATATCCGGGGATGTCACCGACAAGAAACCGAAAGGCATCCGCCGTCTCGGTGAGGAGCTGGTGCTCTGGCGCGACCTCGACGGGAACGTGGTCTGCCAGGGAGCTCGGTGCCCGCACAAGGGAGCCTGGCTCGGTGACGGCCGGATGAAGGGCAATGCGATCGAATGCCCTTACCACGGTTTCCTGTTCAACCCCGAGGGCAAGTGCACCCTGACTCCCGCGATGGGCAGGGACGCCCGGATTCCGGGATCGTTGAAGGTGCCGGTCTATCCGGTCCGGGAGAAGCACGGTCTGATCTGGGTGTGGTGGGGCGACGACCGGCCGGAGAGTGAACTCCCGGAGATCATCGCGCCCCGCGAGATCAAGGAGAACGACCGGGTCTACGACACCATCTCGTGGAACAAGCCGGTGCACTACACGCGGTACATCGAAAGCGTCCAAGAGTTCTACCACGTGACGTATGTGCACCGGGATCACTGGCTGAACTGGCTGGACTTCATGTTCCTCTACGGAACGAAGAAGAAGTTCGGGCTGGACGGCAAGGAGAACTACCTCAAAGCCACCATGATCCACAACCACCACGTGGAGACGGACGACGACGGGATGACCTTCCGCTACTCGTTCGACCACGGGGAGGAGGACAACCCCGAGCGGAGCATCCACTACGTCATCACCTTCTCGTTCCCGTGCATGGTGCACGTGGAGACCGAGGCGTTCGCGACGACGTCGTGGTTCTCACCCATCGACGACGACCACACCGAACACATCTTCCGCGTCTACGAGTTCCCCCAGCTCAAGCCGATCCTGCGGCATGAGAAGCTGCGGCGGGCCATGTCGACGCTCCAGTGCTACCTGGAGAAGTACGTCCAGGACCCGCAGGACTACAAGATCATGGCGCGTCAGGAGCCCAGGATCAGCGGCGGTGGGGTCAACAAGTTCATCCCCGTGGACGAGATGAACGCCAAGTTCATCAAGACCCGCGCCAGGCTGCTGAGGGAGGCCAGGGAGCGCCGCGAGGGCGTGGTCGGCGCAGGGGAGCTGTCCGACGGCATGGTCGGCGACCTGGACATGGCCACCGACGAGGCCGGCTCCGGGCAGCCGGCCCAGCGCCCGGCCGAGGCCAAGCGCCGTACCCCCGCCCGCTCCAACGGCCGCTCCCGGAACGGCGCGCACGCCAACGGCAATGCCAATGGCAGCGGCAATGCCAACGGGAACGGCAGCGCCAACGGCAACGGCAACGGCCGGGCCAAAGGCAACGGCGAGGCGGTCCCCGCCGCCGAGGAGGTGGAAGGCTGGTCCGAGGACCGCGCGGCGGCGCGGTCCTGACGCGGCGGCGTCCCGGACGAAGACGCATGGTACGGCCCGGTTCGGTACGGGATCGGGGCCCGCGGCGCGGCGGTGGCGACCGTCGCGCCGCGGCGCCCACGCACGACCAGACCACAGGGACAGCGACCACTCAGTGAGGAGAGCGCATGCCACAGGACGAGGAGCTGCCCGTTTCGCCGAGCGGCCGCGGCCCGCGAACCGAGCGGGAGACGAGAGGCAAGAACGCGTCCGGAGCGGGCGAACAGGCCTCGCTGCTGGCCGACGTGTTCAAGGAGCTCCTTGCCCACGGCATGGAGCTCTACGGGCGACTGTCCTCCGACGAAGGCGCCGTCGACGACTTCGGGTTCGACCCCGCACTGGTCGACGAGGCGCTGCTGCCCGCCCTCCGCCCGCTGTACGAGAAGTACTTCCGGGTCGAGGTCTCCGGTCTGGAGCACATACCGGCGGACGGCGCCGCCCTGGTGGTGGCCAACCACAGCGGCACACTCCCGCTGGACGCGCTCATGCTGCAGCTGGCCATCCGCGACCACCACACGGCACACCGCAACCTGCGCCTGCTCGCGGCGGACCTGGCCTTTTCCTATCCCGTGGTCCGGGACCTCGTCCGCAAGCTGGGGCACGTCCGCGCCTGCCCCGAGAACGCGATGCGGCTGCTCGGGACCGGCGCGCTCGTGGGCGTCATGCCGGAGGGCTACCGGGGGCTGGGCAAGCCCTTCGAGGACCGCTACCGCCTGCAGCGTTTCGGACGCGGAGGTTTCGCCGCCGCCGCGCTGCGCACCGGGTGCCCGATGGTGCCCTGCTCGATCGTCGGGGCCGAGGAGATCTACCCGATGATCGGCGAGTCCCGCACCCTGGCACGTATGCTGCGCCTGCCGTATTTCCCCATCACGCCCACTTTCCCCTTGCTCGGCGCGCTGGGACTGGTGCCCATGCCGACGAAATGGACCATCCGTTTTCACGCCCCGGTGGGCACCGACACATTTCCGGCGGACGCGGCGGACGACGCCCGGGTCGTGGAAAAGCTCGCCGGCGAGGTCAAGGACACCATCCAGCACGCGCTCAACGAAACACTCGAACGGCGTGACTCGCTGTTCTTCTGACGCTCTGCGCACAAGTGAGGGGCGGGTCGGCCGGTGACGGTGCCACCGGGGGCTCGCCCCTCACCTGTACGGCAGCCCGCCGGGGACGGAGTGCGCCGAGCCCGCCGACCGGTCGCTGACGCTTCGCTGAAAGCCGGCTGACGGGGCGCTGACGGCGGAGCCGGGGCCCGGAGCGAACTCTTGTACGCCCACGCTCCGGTGCACAGAATCGTGGCCATGAGAAATTTCTCGGGGCTGGACGAATTGGTCTCAGCGAAAGGCGAACACCTCGGCTACAGCGAATGGTTCGACCTCACTGAGGAGCGGGTGGAAAAGTTCGCGGCAGCCGCGGGGTTCTCCACCCAGGAGCCCGGATTCCGCAGGGCCGCGGAGGGTTCTGCCGTGAGCACTGTCCACCCCGGCTGTCTGACGCTCGGCCTGCTGCCGTCGATGATGCGGGCCGTCTTCACCGTCGAACGGGCCCGGAGCGGGGTGAACTTCGGGCTGGAGAAGGTGCGCTTCCCCTGCCCGGTCGAGGTCGGGGCCCGTGTCCGCGGCGGTGCCGAGCTCTCCGGCGCCCAGGGGGTGCCCGGCGGCTGGCTGGTCTCCGTTCGGATGACGGTCCAGATCGAGAACGAGCGGCGCCCGGCCTGCGTGGCGGACACCGTGTCGCTGTTCCTCGTATGAGGCCGTTCGCCGGGGTCGGGCAAGGGCCGGGGTGGGGCTGGAGGAGGAGAGGGTGTCGCCGTGGCGCGGTCCGCCCTGGGCGGGCGGACCGCACCGCCACCTCAGTGGGCCGACCCGGCAGGGGCCAGCCGCAGGACAGGCACCCGCTCGGCGACCTCGTGGAAGTCGGCCTTCGAGCCGTCGACCCAGTAGCCGTAGAGCCGGGGCAGCATCCGCTTGGCCACGGCCCGGTGACGCCAGAAGTATCCCGTCATGATCTCCGTCGCCTCTTCGGCGGGGAGCGGTTCGGCGGTCACCTGCTTGGTCCGGCCGTCGACCTCGACGGTCGTGCGGGGACGCCGCAGCAGGTTGCGGTACCAGTCGGCGCCCGGCCCCCAGCCGGAGGCGATCAGATAGCTGTCGTCGCGTTCCTCGTGCCGGATCACCTCCACCACCGTCTGGTAGCGCTTGCCGGTGACCCGCCCCCAGTGGTTGACCATGAGCAGGCGGTCACCGAACAGCCGGCCGAGGCCGAGCCGGTAGAAGTGAACCGGCAGTTTGAGCATTTTCCGGGTCAGACCCGTCGGATGGTCCACCTCTTTGATGACCTGCATCGTCACTTCACCTCCGCTTCGCTTCTTCCTGGTGTGTCAGCCGCCGAGCGCGAGACTGCGGCGCCGGAAGCCCGCCACGCCCACCACGGTCAGCGCTCCGGCGAGTACCACCATCACCACGATCGGCATCACGGTCAGCGACTCGGCGGGCATGTTCGGCAGGTGGCTGTAGGGCGAGATGTCGAGCAGCCCGTCGGGCAGGTTGAGCAGCGTTCCGAACTGACCGATCACCAGGCAGACGGCGAACGCCGCCCAGGTGACCGTCGCCGCCAGCCGCGGGAGCAGCCCGAAGGCCGCCAGCGCGAAGCCCGCCAGCACCGCGGTCGGTGCCAGCTGCGCCAGCGTCGTCTCCATCAGATCGCCCAGGGCGGCGGTCAGATCGTTCGACACCGCGCCGTACGCCAGGCCGGTGCTGAGCCCGAGGACGGCCAACACCAGCGCCGTGCCCAGCAGGGCGATCAGCGTGTGTGCCAGCAGCCAGTGCGCCCGGCTCACCGAGGTGGCGAGTACGGCCTCGGTGGGCCCGTTCTCCTCGTCGGAGCGCAGCCGGATCAGTGCCTGCACGGTGAAGCCGGAGACGACCACGGCGAGCAGACCCATCATGCCCGCGAAGTACGCGTTCACCAGATCGCCCTCGCCGCCCAGGTCACGGACGAACTGGGCGCTCTTCTCGCTGCTGAACAGATCGTCGACCTGGTCACCGATGCCGCCGAAGACCGCGCCGAAGACCGCGATGCCCACCATCCAGCCGAGCACCAGTCCGCGCTGCAGCCGCCACACGAGCCCGATCGGTTTGAGCATGGCGGAGCTCGCCCGGACCGCGCCGCGCCGTGCGGGCAGCATGCCCGTCCCGACGTCCCGGTGGACGCTCAGCCGCACCGCGAGCAGCACGCTGAGGGCGCAGCACAGCAAGAGCAGCGCCAACGGCCACACCCGGCTCTCTCCGTAGGGCCGCAGTTGCTGGCCCCAGCCGAGTGGCGAGATCCAGCTCGGCCATGCGGGGTTCACCGTGATGTCGTCCGAGGCGGTGTTGCCGAAGGCGTCTCCCGCGGCGCGCAGCAGAAATGTCGTGGCGAGCACGAGACCTCCCAGCCCGGTCGCGGCGCGGGCGCTCTCGGTCAACTGGGCGGCGACCGCCGTGAGGCCGGCGAAGGCGAGCCCCACCGTGCCGAGCGCCAGGCCCGCCAGCGCCGAGCCGCCCGCAGGCAGCCCCATACCGATCAGCGCCAGCGTGCTGAGCACGATGAGCAGCACATTGGCGAGACCGCCGACCAGCAGCGCCGCGGTCAGCTGGGCGTGCCTGCCGACGGCCGCGGAACCCACCAGTTCGGTCCGGCCCAGTTCCTCGTTCTGCCGGGTGTGCCGGACCACGAGCAGGATGTTCATCAGCGCCACGAGGACGCAGGTGAACACCAGCCCCTCCGACACGGTCAGCGCCCCGGTGCTGCTGCCGGGCGCCGGGCCGGTGAACGCACGGGTGACCACGTTGTCCGCGCGCACCTGCGCGTTCTCCAGCCGCGCGGCGTCGGTCTCGTAGAGCCCGGAGATGCTGTTGCCGATGGAGGCGAACAGCGCGGCGAGCCCGACCACCCACAGCGGCAGCCGGAGACGGTCGCGCCGCAACGCCAGCCGGGTCAGTACACCGGTCCCGGTCAGCGCCCTCACCGGGCACCCACCACGGTGTCGGCGGGCTCGGTGGCCTTCTGTTCGCCGTAGTGGCGCAGGAACAGTTCCTCCAGGGTGGGCGGCGCGCTCGTCAGCGACCGGACCCCGAGTGTGGCCAGGTGCCGGTGCACCTCACCGAGCTGGGCGGTGTCCGCCTCGAACTTGGCGTGGTGGCCCTCCACGGAGAGCTTGTGCACGCCGGGCAGCGCCTGCAGGTCGGTCGGCGGCGTCTCGGTCTCCACCTCGAGCGCGGTACGGGTCAGATGGCGCAGCTCGGAAAGGGTGCCGGACTCGACCGTGCGTCCCTCCCGGATGATGCTCACCCGGTCGCACAGCTTCTCCACCTCGGCGAGGATGTGGCTGGAGAGCAGGATCGTCTTGCCTGCCTCGCGGAGCTCCTGGACGCACTCCTGGAAGACGGCCTCCATCAGCGGGTCGAGTCCGGAGGTCGGCTCATCGAGGATGTACAGCTCCACATCGGAGGAGAAGGCCGCCACCAGAGCGACCTTCTGCCGGTTGCCCTTGGAGTAGGTGCGCATCTTCTTGCCCGGGTCGAGGGCGAACTTCTCCAGCAGGTCGCGCCTGCGGGTCTCGTTCAGTCCTCCGCGCAGGGATCCCAGCAGGTCGATCGCCTCGCCGCCGGTCAGGTTCGGCCACAGGTTCACGTCGCCGGGCACGTAGGCCAGCCGGCGGTGCAGTTCGACCGCCTCGTCCCAGGGGTCGCCGCCGAGCAGGGTGGCTTCTCCGGAGTCCTTGCGCAGCAGCCCGAGCAGCACCCTGATGGTGGTGGACTTGCCGGCGCCGTTCGGTCCGAGGAAGCCGTGGACCTCGCCGGAGCGGGCCGTCAGCTGAAGGTGGTCGAGCGCCGTCGTGTCGCCGAAAGTCTTCACCAGGTCGCGGATACTGATCGCGACACCGGGATCACCGCCGGGCGATGGAACGTTGGTCAGCATTGCAAAGCTCCTTGCCGTTCTGCCTACCTTTGGTAAGTAGAGCGTAGCGCAAAACTGACCGGAGGTAAGCGGGGGTGCGGAAAATGGATCAGCAGACAAGTACGCGAGAGCGGATCCTGCACGAGGCGGAGCGGCTGTTCGTGGAGCGCGGCTACCACGCGACGGCCCTGCAGGAGGTCGCCGACCGGGTCGGCATCACCAAGGCCGCGCTGTACTACCACTTCTCCTCGAAGGTCGAGCTCCTCGGTGATCTGCTCGACCCGATGACGGCCGAGCTGGAGCAGGTGCTGGACGACGCGGCCGCCCAGGAGCCCTCCGGTGGCATCGGGGCGGTGCGGGGCACGCTGATAACCGGTTGGCTGGATGTCTTCCTGCGCTACCGCAACACCCTGGTCACCCTGCTGAAGGAGCTGCCTGCGACGCCTTCCGACTCCTTCAACCGGCTGTTGCGGACGATGGAGCACGGCATCGAGGTCGCGGCCGGGGCCGAGGCGGGCGTCCCCGAGCGCATCGCCGTGGCGCAGGCGGTCTCGGCCGTCACCGACCCGGTCGCGCTCATGCCGCAGCTGTCCAACGACGTGCTGCGGGACCACCTGCTGGCCGGTGCCTGGCGGCTGCTGCCGGAGTCGGCCCCGGGGGCGCGCAGGGGGCGCGGCGGGCGCCCCAGGTCACTGTCCGAGGAGGACGCCGACCTCGCCCGGACGCTGTACGCCTCGGGTGAGCACTCGGCGGACTCGATCGCGGCGCGGCTCGGGGTGTCCCGGGCGACGGTGTACCGCCATCTCAAAAAGTGACCCCGAGATTTTGAGACGGTTGTGAGACGGATGCGGAGACATCGCCGGAAGCGCCGAAGCTCTCCAGAGCCTCCTTGAGATCGCTGAGCACGTCCGCCGCCTCGGCGCCGTCGATCACCCGATGATCGAAGGTGAGGGACAGCGGCAGTACCGGTGCGACGGCGACCCTCCCGTCGCGTACCACCGGGCGCTCGGCCACACCGCCCAGACCCAGCGTGATCGTGGTGCCACCGGACGAGTGGAACGAGGTGACCGGCCGGTGGCCCAGCGAGGTCACGGAGAACGTGCCGTTGGTGGTGATCCGGCGGCGCAGCGGCCGGGTGGCCAGCCGGTAGGCGAGGTGCCCGAGCGGTCCCGGGAGGTGATGCAGAGCGCGCACGCCGGCGTACTCGGGCATCCGCTCCGGGTCGCCGTCGCGGTGGTGTGCGATCTGCCCGGCGATGTCGCGCAGGCTCATCGTGTGCAGACCGGGCAGCACGGCGGAGAGGACCACGCGGTGCCCGCCGAGCCGCTTGTCCAGCGTCAGCTTGCCGGCCACCGTGCGGTAGCGGGCCACCCGTGGGCGCAGCCGGCCGCGGAGCGCGGCATTGGCCTCGGGGTGGGCGGCCAGCACCCGTGCCGCCGTGTACAGCACATAGGCCACGGTCGAGCAGCTGCCGCCGTGCGCTGCCGCGTCCCGCTGGTGGCGCCGTACGGCGGTCATGTCGATCTCGGCGCCCAGGAACACCGGTGCGAAGCCGCGGAGCTCCCGGAGGAAGAAGGCGGTGTGCCGGCGCTCCCTGGGGAAGGGGCCGACTGTCATGTCCTTGTTCACGTCCCGTCCGAGCTCCTGCCTGGTGGGATGAGGATCCACGTCGGCCCCATGCTGCCGCCGCCGACTAGAGGCGTCCTCGTCGCGTGCTTCACCGGACGTACCCGCGGGCGGGCCCGGCCGGGCGCCGAGCGCCATTCGGCCCTGGCGCTTTCATGCTTAGGGGGCGCGCCGCCCGCTTCCGGGGCGGGTGTCGTGGTGTCCACCCGCACCGGCGCCTAATCTCGGCGGCGCTGTTCCCAGGCGGACGGCGGGACAGGCGTGCGCACGCCCTCGACGCACTCGCACCGTCAGGTCGGTGGAAAGGGGCCCCGTGACTCTCTACGTCTACGGGCTGGTGGCCGCCTGTTTCCTCGGGCTGGGCTTCGTGCTGCAACAGGACGCCGCCTCCCGCGCCCCGACCGCCGATGTGCTCTCCTTCCGGCTGCTGCTCGACCTGGTGCGCGTTCCGCGCTGGCTGCTGGGCATCGGCAGCATGGTGGTCGGTCAGCTCACCAGCGCCTTCGCCCTGACGCAGGGCGAACTGTCCACCATCGAACCGCTGCTCGCGACGAACCTGCTCTTCGCGATGCTGTTCGCGCGGCGGCTGAGCAGCCAGCGGCTCGGCTGGTCCGGCTGGGCCGGGGTGGTGCTGCTCAGCGGGGGAGTGACCGCCTTCATCGTGGCGGGCCGGCCGGAGGGCACGGACCGCGACGCGGGCCCCCTGCGGCACTGGCTGATCTTCGGTCTGCTGGCCGGGATCGCTGCCGTCCTGGTGCTCATCGCACGCCGGCTCGAACTCTTCAAGGAACCACCCCTGCTGGCGACAGCGGCCGGAGCGCTCTACGGGCTCCAGGACGCCCTGACCCGGGTCTCCGGCGGGATCTACGGCTCCTCCGGGCTGGGCGGTCTGCTGACGAGCTGGCAGCCGTACACCATCGTCGTCCTCGCCGTGGTCGGGCTGGTGCTGGTGCAGAGCGCCTTCGAGGGCGGGCCGCTGCGGATGTCGCTGCCCTCCCTGACGGCTTCCGAGCCGCTGGCCGGGATCGCCTGCGGCATCGGCTTCCTGGGGGACTCGATCCGGCTGACACCGGGTGCCCTGGCGGGCGAGGTCGCCGGGCTGGTGGCCGTGGTCGTCGGAGTCTTCATCCTCGGCAGGCACCCGGTGCTGCCGACGGGCAAGCAGCCCGGCACCGAGGAGGGCTGACGGCCACCGCCTCTGACGGGGAATCAGCGTCAGCGGCCCCGGCGGGCGTTGAGCCGGGCGGCCTGGCGCATCAGGTGGTCGCGCTCGGCGAGGTTCGGTGCCTTGTGCGCCGCCTCGGCGTACAGCCGTGCCGCCGTCGCCAGGTCGCCGTCGCGCTCGTGGAGGTACGCCGCCACCGCGGCGTGGCGGGGAACAGGGTGCTCCCCGCTCGAGCGCAGCCGGGAGTTCGGGGAAGAGGCGTCCAGCTCCGAGAGCGCCGCCAGGCCGGCGCGCGGTCCGTCGGCCTCACCGACGGCGACCGCGCGGTTGAGCCGGACGACCGGACTGTCGGTCAGGCGCGTGAGCTCGTCGTACCACTCGACGATCTGCACCCAGTCGGTCTCCTCGGCGGTGGGCGCGTCGGCGTGGAGCGCCGCGATCGCGGCCTGGGCCTGGAACTCGCCCAGCCGGTCACGGGCGAGGGCCGCCTGCAGGATCCCGACGCCCTCGGCGATCAATGCGGTGTCCCACCGGCCGCGGTCCTGCTCGGCGAGCGGCACGAGGCTGCCGTCGGACGCGGTCCGGGCGGTCCGCCGGGCGTGGTGGAGCAGCATGAGGGCGAGCAGCCCGGCCACCTCGGGGTGATCGATGCGGGCCGCGAGCTGCCGGGTGAGCCGGATGGCCTCGGCGGCCAGGTCGACATCGCCGGAGTAGCCCTCGTTGAAGACCAGGTAGAGGACGCGCAGCACGGTGGCGACATCGCCGGGCCGGTCCAGGCGCACACCGGAGACGGTGCGCTTGGCCCGGCTGATCCGTTGCGCCATGGTCGACTCGGGCACCAGATAGGCCTGGGCGATCTGGCGGGTGGTCAGCCCGCCGACGGCGCGCAGCGTGAGCGCGACCGCCGAGGCCGGGGTCAGCGACGGGTGGGCGCACAGGAAGTAGAGCTGGAGCGTGTCGTCCACCGCGGGCGGCGGCTCGGGAGCCGGCTCCTCCTCGACACGTTTCTCACGCCGGCGGCGGGCGACGTCGGCGCGCGTCGCGTCGAGGAACTTGCGCCAGGCCACGGTGATCAGCCAGCCCTTGGTGTCCCGCACCGGGTGTCCGCTGCTCGAAGAGGCCGGGGACGGGTCGGCCGCCCCGCCCCGGAGCGCCTCGACCAGAGCGTCCTGCACGGCGTCCTCGGCCGCCGCGAAGTCGGCTCCGCGGCGGACGAGGACGGCGATCACGCTCGGCGTGAGGCTCCTGAGCAATGCCTCGTCCAACGGTGGTGTCACTCGGTGATGGTGGGCGGTTCGGTCAGGAATGGGCGCAGCTCCAGCCACTCGTGGATCGGCTTGCCGCCGGCGCCGGGGGCTGCCGACAGCTCCCCTGCCAGTTCGACGGCGCGTTCGTAGCTGTCGACGTCGATGACCATCCAGCCGGCGATGAGGTCCTTGGTCTCCGCGAAGGGGCCGTCGGTGACCGGCGGGCGTCCCTCACCGTCGTAGCGGACCCAGGCTCCCTCGGGGGCGAGTGCCTGGCCGTCGATGAATTCGCCGGTCTTCTCCAGCCGGGCCGCGAAGTCGTTCATGTACTGGACGTGTGCCGAGATCTCCTCGGGGCTCCATCGGTCCATCGGCACGTCGTTGACCGCGGCCGGGGCGCCTCGGTAGTGCTTCAGCAGCAGATACTTGGCCATCGTGGCTCTCCTCGGTGCTCGTGCGACCCATTGTGGTCGCGTTCACCCCTGGGACGGAGCCGGACACCGATTCTCGACATCGCCGTCCGATCTTTTTCCCGGCCGGCTTCGGTGCGCGGAGAGATGGCCCGAAAGGGGCGCTGAACCGCAGGTCCGCGCCGTCCCGCGCTGGTGCGCGCCTGCTCCTGGACACCCGCGCCCCCACGCATAGGTGTGCGCTCAGTGGGGACCCGCTGGAGCGCACACGAGATGACGGAAAGGACGTGAGGCACGTGCGTGTTGCCTTTCTCGTCGCGCCCGAGGGCGCCGAACAGATCGAGCTGACCGACCCCTGGGACGCCGTCAAGGACGCGGGCGGTACGCCTGTGCTGCTCTCCACCCGAGGCGACACCGTCCAGGCGTTCAACCATCTGGACAAGGCCGACACCTTCCCCGTCGACCAACTCGTCCCGCAGGCCGCACCCGGCGACTTCGACGGGCTCGTACTGCCCGGTGGTGTCGCCAACCCGGACCTGTTGCGCACCGACGAGCAGGCCGTCGCATTCGTGCGGGGCTTCTTCGACTCGGGTCTCCCCGTCGCGGCGATCTGTCACGCACCCTGGACCCTGGTCGAGGCCGACGTGGTGCGCGGCCGCACCCTGACCTCCTATCCCAGCCTGCGTACCGACATCCGCAACGCCGGTGGCACCTGGGTCGACGAGCAGGTCAAGGTCTGCGACGGGGGCAACAACAAGCTGATCACCAGCCGCAAGCCGGACGACCTCAAGGCATTCGACAAGGCGTTCCTGGCGGAGTTCGGCGCCGGCGGCTGACGGCAGCCGACGGCCGGCTGCTCCGCCCCGATACGGTCCGTAGCGGTCGGGCCTGCCCTCGCGTCCTGTCACTCACGGGTGGCGAACACACCAAGGGTGACCAGGCCCAGTACCACCCAGCAGAACCACAGCCACCCGCTGCTCCCCAGCGCCGCGGTGTACGCCGTCACCACCACGAGACCGACGACCGTGCAGACGGTCATCGCCTTCGCGGACACCGGCATGCGCGTCAGACCAGACATCACAACACCGTCCTCCTCCCGGCGGCCCCGGGACGCACGGTCGCGCACGCACAAGGGCCGCGGCCAGGTCCCCATGGTCCCTCGCTCGCGGCCCCGTGCGCCACTGCGCACCTCAATGCGCCCGTGTCAGCCGCCGCCACGCGCCCCTACGGGCGCCCGGCGACGGTGTGCTCTCATCCCCGGGTCTGCAAGGAGGCGAGGTAGGCGTTGTAGTCGGCCAGTTCCTTGTCGCCGTCCCGGTCGGCCTTGCGGTCCCGGCGGCGGGCCTGGCGCTGCTCGGTCACATACCACTGGAACACCAGCGCGATCAGCACCAGCACCGAGGGGATCTCGCTGAACGCCCAGGCGATGCCCCCGGCCGCCGTCTGGTCCGAGAGTGCGCTCACCCCCAGCGAGGCGGGCGGATCGGCGTAGGTCTCCACCATCGGCTCGGAGGCCATCATCAGCGCGATGCCGAAGAAGGCGTGGAACGGCATCCCCGCGAACAGCTCCAGCATCCGCATCACGTAGCCGGGGCGGTGCGGGCCCGGGTCCACACCCATGATCGGCCAGAAGAAGACCAGGCCGACGGCGAGGAAGTGCACCATCATCGCGATGTGCCCGGCCTTGGAGCCCATCAGGAAGTCGAACAGCGGGGTGAAGTACAGCGCGTACAGGCTCGCGATGAACAGCGGGATGGTGAACGCCGGATGCGAGATCACCCGCACATAGCGGCTGTGCAGCAGCGCCACCAGCACCTCGCGCGGCCCCTTGCGCATCCCCTGGCTGCGGGCCGCCGAGGGCAGCGCCCGCAGCGCGAGCGTGACGGGGGCGCCCAGCAGCAACAGGATCGGCGACAGCATACTGATCACCATGTGCTGCACCATGTGCACGCTGAAGAGCACCATGCCGTACTCGTTGAGCGCGGTGCACATCACCAGCGCCACCGTCGCCACACCGACCGCGAAGCCGACGGTGCGCCCCACCGGCCAGGCGTCGCCCCTGCGCCGGAGCCGCACCACCCCCCAGCCGTAGAGCGCCAGCGCCAGCAGGCACCCCACCAGGAAGAACGGCTCGCCCGTGAACTCCAGGCCCCGCGCGACCGTGAACGGCGGTAGGTCCATCGTCATGCCGTGTCCGCCGTGATCCATCCGAACTCTCCCGCAACCGACCGATACGCCCGCACCAGACTAGAACCGCCCGCTGAGGCCGCTCTCACGGGGGCGGCCTCAGCGGGCGGTCCTGTCACTCGATCCGGTGGGAACGAGCCACCGGACAAGCGCGCGCGGAGCGGGAGGATCAGGCCGGCTGCGTCGCGGCGACGATCCGCTCCTGCCGCAGCGCCTCGTACCAGGTGTCGTCGGTCGGTGGCAGCGCGTTCACATCGAGCGACAGCTTGATCAGCAGATCCGCGATCTGCGGGTTGCGGGCCAGGACCGGTCCGTGCAGATACGTCCCGAAGACCGTGTCCCGCCAGGCACCCTCGGTGCCGTCGCCCGTGCCGTTGCCGTTCCCGAGCCGCACCCGGGCGAGCGGGCGCACCCCGGGACCGAGGTGGGTGATGCCCTGGTGGTTCTCGAAGCCGGTGAGCTCGGGGAGGCGCAGCTGATCGTCGGCTTCGCCGAGGACGTCGCCCACACACCGCTCGGCCTCGCCCCGGCTGCTGACCACGTCCAGCAGTCCGAGCCCGGCGGAGCGCTCGCCGAGGTCGTTGACGAACTCGTGGCCCATGATCTGGTAGCCGGCGCACACCGCGAAGACGATGGCGCCGTTGTCCACGGCACGGTTCAGACCGCCGTCGCGCAGCAGCCGCTCGGCCGCCAGCCGCTGCGGCCGGTCCTCGCCGCCGCCGATCAGATAGATGTCACCGGACGTCGGGATCGGCTGGTCCGAGCGGACGTCCAGCCGCTGGACGTCCAGACCGCGCTGCCGGGCCCGCCGCTCCACCACGAGCACGTTGCCCTGGTCGCCGTACGTGCTCAGCAGGTCGGGGTAGACCCAGACCACACGCAGACTCGTGTCACTCATGCCGCCAGTCTCCTTGAGCGGATCGATGGGTCGGGCGCGCGACGGCCCGGAATCCCAAGATACGGGTGATCAGTTGCCGACGGCGCGGCGCAGGTCCTGGAACGCGGTGTAGTTCGCGATGGTCTCGATCCGCCCCGGCGGGCACCTGCGTACCGCGTCCTCGGGGCTCTCGCACACCTGGAAGGGGACACCCGCGACCTCCAGCCGCACCGCGAGGTCCAGCTTGCGGTCGCCGAGGACGCAGATGGGGTGCCCGGCCAGCCGCCCGTAGTCCACGTCCCACAGCCACGAGGTGTCGGTGCCGTCCGCGCTGCGGGCGTTCACCGAGAGGATCACCGGGGTCGGCGGCGGGTCGATCAGGGAGAACGTCTCCAGCCATCCGGCGGGGTTCTTGGCCAGCAGCAGCCGCATGTCGCGGCCCTGGTACTGCACCACGTCGTACCGTCCGGCGACGGCCTTGACCGCGTACATCCGCTCCAGCGCGACCTGCGGCGGTACCCCGAAGGCGGCGGCCACGGCGGCGGAAGTGGCGGCGTTCGCCTTGTTGGCGCGGCCGGGGAGCTGGAGGTGGATGGGCCAGGCGGAGCCGTGCGGATCCAGTACGTGATCGCCGGACAGCGCCCAGGTGGGGAGGGGGCGGCGGAAGCCGCACTCGGCACAGAACCAGTCGTCGCCGGGACGCTGCATCACGCCGCCGCACGCCGGGCAGGACCAGGCGTCGTCCTTCCACTCCTGGCCTGCGGCCACCCACACCACATTGGGGGAGGAGGAGGCCGCCCAGACCACCAGCGGGTCGTCGGCGTTGGCGATGATGACGGCCTTCTGCCCCGAGAGGCCCTCGCGCCACCGCTCGGCGAGCATCCGTGTCTCGCCGGCGCGGTCGAGCTGGTCACGGGAGAGGTTCAGCAGCGCTATGGCCTTCGGGGTCACGTCCCTGGCCACGCCGGCAAGGTACTTCTCGTCCACCTCGATGACGCCGTAGCGCGCGTCCGAGCCGCCGGCCAGCGCCGAGGTGATACCGGCAGGCATGTTGGCGCCCAGTGCGTTGGAGACCACCTCGCCGTTGGCGCGCAGCGCCTCGGCGATCAGCCGGGTGGTCGTCGTCTTGCCGTTGGTGGCGGACACCAGGACCACGTCCAGGTGCTGGGCAAGCCGTTGCAGCAGGTCAGGGTCGAGCCTGAGCGCTACCTTGCCGCCGATCACCGACCCGCTGCCGCGGCCCGCAGCCCGCGACACCGCCGCGGCTGCCCTGCCCGCCGTCACGGCCAGCCGGGACCGTGGCGACAGCGGCTCCGTGTTGCCTGCCATCGTGTCTGAACCTCCTTGCCCCTCGCGCATGAAGAGAAGCCTACCGAGATCCTGCCGGGGCCCCGACCGCGCCACCCCTGGGAAGATCGACAATGCGTCGCCGGGCGTACGCTGACTGCCATGCGACGCGGCCCGATTCCCGGCGGTTCGGGTGCCGTACACCCGCTGCGGACGTACGGCGACCCGGTGCTGCACACTCCCAGCCGCCCGGTGGTGGCCGAGGACCGCCGCATGCTGCCGGGGCTGGTGGAGGACCTCTACGCGACGATGTACGCGGCCCACGGGGTCGGGCTGGCCGCCTGCCAGATCGGCGTACCGCTGCGGGTGTTCGTCTTCGACTGCCCGGACGACGAGGACCGCCGTCACCGTGGGTATGTGGTCAACCCGCGTATGGTGCGCATGGACGGGGTGACCGTGCGCGGCCCCGAGGGCTGCCTCTCACTGCCCGGGCTGGAGGCCCCCACGCGGCGTGCCGACGTGGCCGTCGTCGAGGGCGAGGACGCGGCCGGGGCGCCGGTGCTGATCGAGGGCACCGGCTACTTCGCGCGCTGCCTGCAGCACGAGTACGACCATCTGGAGGGCAGCGTCTACACGGACCGGCTCACGGGATGGGCCCGCCGCCGCACGCTCCGCAAGGCGGGAGGGCGCACCCGATAAGAGGCGGGAAGGGGCGCGGGGGACTGCGCGACCAGCCACCGGGGGCCCGCAGGCTGCGGACGACGCATCGGGGCACCCCGTGACCAGCAAAGCGGGAGGGGGCTCAGAAACGGGGCCCGCCCACGCGGTCGCCCGCGGCTGCGAGCCGTCCCCACAGCAGATCCGCCAGGTGCCGTACCAGTCGGGCCCGGTCGCACGGCTTTTCCCGCAGCCACCAGTCACCGGCGGCATGCATCATGCCGACTATGCCGTGCCCCCACACCCGGGCCAGCTCCTCGCTCTCGGGCCCCAGGTCGAGCCGTTCGGCGATCACCTTGGCCAGCTCCTCGCCCAGCCGCCGCAGCAGCGGTGCCGAGTGCTGTCCCACGTCGAACCCGCGCTCGCTGCTGGAGGAGTCCTCGGCCGGATGCATCAGGAACCGGTAGACCTGCGGATGGGCCGCGATGGCGGCCAGATAGGTGTCCAGGGTCGCCTCGACGCGCTCGCGCCGCTCGCGGGGGGCGTCGAGTGCGGCGCGCAGGGAAGCCAGCAGGGCGTCGGTGTGCCGGATGGCGAGTGCGCGGTAGAGGCCGCCCTTGTCGCCGAAGTGCCGGTAGAGAATGGGCTTGGTGATGCCCGCCTCGGCGGCGATGGCGTTCATGGAGGCCCCGGGACCGTCGCGCAGTACGACGCTCGGCGGCCTCCAACAGCTGTCTGCGGCGTTGCTCGGTGCTGTCGGCCCGGTCGGCCTGCCGTGCGGTCCCCATGGTGTGTCTCCCCGCCCCTGTCTGCGATTTCCCCGCCGCAACGTAACACCCTCACGTGCGCGAATGCCTGGGCGAACGGGAGTTGACAGGGGCTACTCACGGGTAACAGACTGCGGATTACCGATGGTAACGAATTCCGGAGACAGGCGGAGGACCCCGACGATGGCCGAGACCGAGTTCGCACTGGATCTCAACGACGACCAGAAGGAAGTCCGAAGCTGGCTCCACGGGTTCGCCGCCGATGTGATGCGCCCCGCGGCCGCCGAGTGGGACGAGCGCGAGGAGACCCCCTGGCCGATCATCCAGGAGGCCGCCAAGATCGGTCTGTACTCGCTCGACTTCTACGCCCAGCAGTACTTCGACCCCACCGGGCTCGGCATCCCCATGACGATGGAGGAGCTGTTCTGGGGCGACGCGGGAATCGCGCTGTCCATCGTCGGTACCGGTCTGGCCGCCGTCGGGGTGCTCGCCAACGGCACCGAGGAGCAGATCGGCACCTGGGTACCGCAGATGTACGGCGACACCAATGATGTGAAGGTCGCCGCCTTCTGCTCCTCCGAACCCGACGCCGGCTCCGACGTGGCCTCCATGCGCACCCGGGCCGTCTACGACGAGGCCAAGGACGAGTGGGTGCTCAACGGCACCAAGACCTGGGCGACCAACGGCGGCATCGCCGATGTGCATGTCGTCGTCGCCAGCGTCGACCCCGAACTCGGCTCCAAGGGTCACGCCTCCTTCATCGTCCCGCCGGGCACCCCGGGCCTGGCGCAGGGCCAGAAGTTCAAGAAGCACGGCATCCGCGCCTCGCACACCGCCGAAGTCGTCCTCGACGACGTCCGGGTGCCCGGACACTGCCTGCTCGGCGGCAAGGAGAAGCTGGACGAGCGGCTGGCCCGCGCCCGCGAGCGGGCCGAGCAGGGCAGTGGCGAGAGGGTCAAGAACGCGGCCATGGCCACCTTCGAGGCGTCCCGCCCCGCCGTCGGCGCCATGGCGGTCGGCACCGCTCGCGCCGCCTACGAGGTCGCGCTCGAATACGCCAAGACCCGCGAGCAGTTCGGCCGCCCCATCATCGACAACCAGGGGGTCGCCTTCCAACTCGCCGACATGCGCACCAGCGTGGACGCCGCGCGGCTGCTGGTGTGGCGGGCCTCCTGGATGGGCGTGACGGGCCGTAAGTTCGAGTCGGCCGAGGGCTCCATGTCCAAGCTGTTCGCCAGTGAGACGGCCAAGAAGGTGACGGCCCAGGCCATCCAGCTCCTCGGCGGCAACGGCTACACCCGCGAGTACCCGGTCGAGCGGATGCACCGGGACGCGGCGATCTACTCCATATTCGAGGGCACCAGCGAGATCCAGCGCCTGGTCATCGCCCGCACCCTCTCCGGCATGCCGATCCGCTGAGCCCGGCCGCCGCCCGGCTGCGCCGCACAGCGGTGGCGCAGCCGGACGGCTACAGCTCGAACCGGGGGGCCGACCGGGTGAGCACCGCCGAGCGGGAGACGACAGCCCAGTGGGCGCGCAGCGCGTCGGCGAGGACATCCATCAGCTCCGCCACCTCACCCGGGGCCTTCTCGTGCAGGCCCTCCGCGATGATCAGTACCTCGGCCGTCTCCTCCCGCACGGCGGAGTGGCCGCTCTGCCGATTGGTCCAGCGCCGCGCGTGCGCCCGGCCCGCGTCGTCGGCGAAGATCACCTCGCCGGGTTCGGGGTGCTCCTCGCTGCCGCTGAAGGTCTCGTAGACCTCGTCGCCCTCGGCGTGCCGCACCCGCAGATCGCCGGTGATCCGCGCCAGGTCGAAGACGCCCACCGGGATCGCGAAGGCGAGCGAGGCGGCGTTGCACAGGTCGATCAGCGGGTGAATGCCCGGCAGGGAGCCCTCCTTGCGGAAGCGCCGCAGCAGTGACTCGGCCGCGCAGCGGTACTGGGTCGGCTTGAGGCCCAGCGTCGCGAAGGCCCGCCGCCACGCCTGGATCTGCGGCAGCGTGCTCTCCTGGCCCCCGCCGTGCGCGTTGCGGGCCGCCGCCCGTGCGGACAGCCGCTCCACGGCGCCCTCGACGGGCGCTTCGGCCGTGATGCCCTTGGCGTGCAGCACGCCGGGCACCAGTCGGGGGAAGTCCCGCCACAGCTGCGGGGAGTGCTCGAAATGCATGGTTGCTCTCTCCTTGTGAGGGCCGGTGGTGTGGTCAGAAGAAGGCGAGTCGGGCACCGAGCGCGGCGAACGTACCGGCGAAGACCCGGCGCATCCAGCGCACCACCCGCGGCCGCGCGACGACGTGGGCGCGCATGGTCGCCGCCGCCAGTCCGTAGCCGGCGAAGACCAGCATGGTCAGCAGTACGAACACGGCGCTCAGTTCCGCCATCCGCCACAGGGTGTGCGGGTCGTCCTCCCGGACGAACTGCGGCAGGAACGCCATGAAGAAGAGTGTCACCTTCGGGTTGAGGACATTGAGCAGTACGGCGGACACGATGATCCGCGACGCCGAGCGCTGAGCACCCCCAGCCTCGTCGTCCCCCTCCGGCACCGGCGGCGCGGACGCCTCCCGCAGCGTGCTCCATGCCATCCAGAGCAGATAGCCGACGCCCAGGTACTTGAGGACCTGGAACGCCATCGACCCGGCGTGCAGCAGCGCGGCGAGACCGGTGACCGCCGCCAGCGCGTGCGGGAGGGTACTGAGAGTGCAGCCGAGGGCGGTCAGCAGACCGGCTCGTCTGCCGTGCGAGAGCCCGGCCGCGAGGGTGCACAGGACACCGGTGCCGGGCGTCACCACGACCACCAGTGCGGTCAGCAGAAACTCCATGCCTTGACCCTCCCGGCACAATGGGCCGGTGAACAGAGCCAAAGGATCTTCGGTCGACAGGACCAAACGCGGGACGGTGAAAGGGGGGCCGGGCGCTCCCGCCGCCTCCGACTTCCTCCAGCTCACCGCCGACCAGGCACCCAAGGGCGGGCTGTCCGACTGGCTCGTCGGGGAGATCAGGCGTGCCATCGCCGACGGCCGGCTGCCCACCGGCAGCCGGCTGCCCGCCACCCGCGTCCTGGCCGCCGACCTCCAGGTGTCGCGGGGCGTGGTGACCGAGTCCTACCGCCGTCTGGTCGAGGACGGCCACGTGGTGGGCCGGGGCCGTGCGGGCACCGTGGTCGCCGCCACCCCGCTGAACGGGGCGCCCGGCGCGGCGGACGCCGCCGGGAGCGCCGCCACCGGCGGTCCGGCGGCCACCGGTGTGTTCGACGCCCCGCCCGGCGCCGACGTCTTCGACGCCTTCCGTGCCGCGCCCGCCCGTATCGACCTGTCGCCGGGCCAGCCCGACCTCGCCGCGTTCCCCCGTACCGCCTGGCTGCGGGCCGAACGGGCCGTGCTGGCCGAACTGGCCTCCGCCGATCTGGGGTACGGCGATCCGCGCGGCACCCTCGCGCTGCGCCGCGCGGTCGCCGGATGGCTGCGCGTCAACCGGGGCATCACGGCCGAGCCCGAGGAGATCATCATTGTTGCCGGCACCGCCCAGGCGCTCGGTCTGGTGGCCCAGGTGCTGCGCGCCGAGGGCGTGGACCGGCTCGCCGTCGAGGACCCCTGCTCCCTGGGCGCCCGCCAGCATCTGCACAACTGGGGGCTGACGACCCCGCCCGTGCCCGTCGACTCCGAGGGCGTACGCGTCGACGCGCTCCGCGCCACCGCGGCGCCCGCCGTACTGCTGACCCCGGCGCACCAGTTCCCCACCGGTGTCGTCCTCGGCGGTGAGCGCCGCCGGGAACTGCTGCGCTGGGCGGGGGAGGGCGGCCTGCTCATCGAGGACGACTACGACGCCGAACACCGCTACGACCGCGCCCCGGTGGCGGCGCTGGCGGCGATGGCCCCGGAGCACGTCTGCTACTCCGGCAGCGTCTCCAAACTCCTCGCCCCCGCCCTCCGGGTCGGCTGGCTGCTGGCTCCCGCCCGCTACCGCACAGCACTGACCGACGCCAAACGCTTCGCCGACCTCGGCAC
>NZ_JAGPXJ010000070.1:0-41116 GCF_018070605.1 Streptomyces sp. B15 | reverse complement strand
AGCAGGTAGCAGGAGCAGGTCTGCGCGGCCCGAGGCACGGCACAGGCACGGAGGGGCGCCGCGGGCCGCGCCCCGACCACGGCCCGCTCCGCCCGGCTACGGCTCACACGTCCGTGCTCCGGCTCACTTGCCGGGCCAGTCCCTCGGCGAGCGCGTCCGGCGTCAGCACCGTGTCGCCCCGCAGCGCCGCGCGCTCCAGCAGCCGGCCGACCAGCGCGACCGCACGGCGCGGGTCACCGGGTCCCGCTTCGTCGCCGAGCAGGGCGCGGGCGAAGCCGTCGGCCTGTTCCGGGCGCACCCCGGGGACCGCGAGGAGCTGCCACGGATCGGTCCGCAGCAGCCCGGCCGCGCCCTCACCGAGCGTCTCGACCACCGGCTGCCCCAGCGCCTCGGGTGCCCCGCCCTCCGCCAGCAGGGCCCGCACCTCGTCCGGGACGGTGACCGGCCCGGCTCCGCGCCCCGGCTGCCGCCCGCCCCGCTGGGCGGCGGAGTCCGGGGGGCCCGGGCGCCGGGGGGACGCGCTCCCCGGCTGTTCGCCGCCCGTCCCGCGGCCCTGTCCGCCGACGGCGGAGTTCCCGGCACCGCCGGTGCTGCCGTCGGCTCCGGTGCTGCCGTCGGCCCCGGTGCTGCCGTCGGCGGTGGTTCCGGTCGGGCCGCCGGGGGCGGCAGGCCGGGCGGGCCTGGCCGGTGGCTCGGTGAAGAAGGAGGCGGCGGAGCGTTCGCCGCTCTCCACCGCGCGGACGGCCGCGAGGAGTTCGGCTGCCTTGTCGTTGCTCACAGCTCGCTCCAGTCATGGTCGGGGTAGCGGTGCACGGGTGCCGAGACGTCGTCCAGCGCCGCGCGGATCTCGTCTGGAAGACTAAGGCCCTCCACTGACAGCGCCTCCGTGAGCTGCTCGGCTGTCCGCGCGCCGACGATCGGCGCCACCACGCCCGGCCGATCGCGCACCCACGCCAGTGCGACCTGGAGCGGGGGCAGGGCGAGCCCGTCGGCCGCTATGGCGACCGCGTCCACGATCCGTCCGGCGGTCTCGTCCAGGTACGGCTCGACGAACGCCGCCAGCCGCTCGGAGGCGCCGCGCGACCCGGTCGGCGGCGGGCCCGGCTGCCGGTACTTCCCGGTGAGCACGCCGCGGCCCAGCGGCGAGGACGGCAGCAGCCCGATGCCCAGGTCCCGCGCGGCGGGCAGCACCTCCCGCTCGATGCCGCGCTGGAGCAGCGAGTACTCCATCTGGGTGCTGGCCAGCGGATGCCGTACGCCCGGCGCGGCCAGCTGCCAGGTGCCCGCCTTGGCGAGCTGCCAGCCGGAGAAGTCGGACACCCCGGCGTAGCGGGCGCGCCCGCTGCTGACGGCCGTGTCCAGTGCCTGGAGCGTCTCCTCCAGCGGGGTGTACGGGTCGTAGGCGTGCACCTGCCACAGGTCCACATGGTCGGTGCCCAGCCGGTCGAGGGAGGCGTCCAGCGCGGTGAGGAGGTGGCCGCGTGAGCAGTCGATGCGGCGGTCGGGGTCGGGGACGCTGCCCGCCTTGGTGGCGACGACCAGATCTCCTCGCGGTACGCGGTCGCGCATCAGCCGACCCAGCAGATACTCGGCCTCGCCGTCGCCGTAGACGTCGGCCGTGTCCACGAGCGTGCCGCCGGCTTCCCAGAACGCCTTGAGCTGGTCGGCGGCGTTCTGCAGGTACTGGTCGTGCTGCCCGTAGGTGTCGTGCTGACCGCCGCGTCCGGCGCGGTCGGCCGGGCCGGACGCGCCACCGCTGCGCGCCCAGCCGAGAGTGCCCAGCCCGATCCGGGATACGCGCAGGCCAGTGCGGCCGAGGTGCCTTAGCTCCATGGGCGTTGAGCGTAGTTGTGGCAGGCGTTAGAGTCCGGGGGTCAGGGACATTACTGATCAGTAAGGGAAGTGGGTGCGGGATGGGGATGCGACTGGGCATCAACCTCGGCTACTGGGGTGCCGGGATGGATGCGGACAACCTCGCCGTCGCACAGGAGGCCGACCGGCTCGGTTACGACGTGTGCTGGGCGGCCGAGGCGTACGGCTCGGACGCCGCGACCGTGCTCACCTGGGTGGCGGCCCACACCGAGCGGATCGACGTGGCCGCCGGGATCTTCCAGATCCCCGCCCGGACCCCCGCCATGACCGCGATGACGGCCGCCACCCTCGACTCGCTCTCCGGCGGCCGCTTCCGGCTCGGCCTCGGCGTCTCGGGCCCGCAGGTGTCCGAAGGCTGGTACGGGGTGAAGTTCGACAAGCCGCTCGCCCGCACCCGCGAGTACGTCGAGATCATCCGGCGCGCCATGTCCCGCGAGCGCCTGACCTACGAAGGGCAGCACTGGACGCTGCCGCTGCCCGGTGGCCCCGGCAAGCCGATCAAGCTGACCGTCCACCCGGAGCGCGAGGAGATCCCGCTCTACATCGCCGCCATCGGCCCCAAGAACCTGGAGCAGACCGGCGAGATCGCCAACGGTGTGCTGCTGGTCTTCTTCTCCCCCGAGCACGCAGAGGAGACCACCCTGCGGCACCTGCGCGCGGGCCGGGAGGCCGCGGGCAGCACGATGGAGGGCTTCGACGTGTGCCCCACCGTCCCGATGGCCGTCGGTGACGACATCGACGCGCTCGCCGACCTCTTCCGCCCCTACACCGCGCTGTACGTGGGCGGCATGGGCAGCCGCAAGCAGAACTTCTACAACCAGCTCGCCCAGCGCATGGGCTACGAGAAGGAAGCCGCCGAGATCCAGGAGAAGTACCTGGCCGGCGACAAGGAGGGCGCGGCGGCGGCGATCCCACGCGAGCTGATCGACTCCACAACCCTGATCGGCCCCGTCGAGCGGATCGCCGACCGGATGCGCGTCTACGCGGACGCCGGGGTGACGACGCTGTCGCTGGCGCCGGCCGGGTTCTCGCTGGAGGAGCGGCTGACCAGCCTGCGTGCCGGGGTCGAGGCCCTGGAGCGGGCCGGCCTGGCTTCCTGAGGCCCTGGCGGGAGCGCCGGGCCGCCTCTCCCGGTCCCGCGCGTCGCGCTCGCGTCGCGCGGCGCCGGGGGCCTGTCGGCAGCGTCCGCACGAGGTGCGGCCCGCCCGTAAGGCCTAAGCCCCGGCCCCGCACGGTGGAACGTGCCGGAGAAGTCCGCGGCCGTGGTGGGGGCTCGGGGTCAACCCCGCCACGGCCGTCACGGAGCACAACGCGGCCCCGCCCGCCCGGTTACGCGGGCGGGCGGGGCGGCTCCTGCGTTCGGCGCAGATCGGCTACTCACCTGTTGCTTGTTCGCCTACGCGGCATTTGACTCGTTCTTTGCGGATGTCGTGCTGTTTGGAACTCGTGCACGGAGGTGGCAGCGATGCTCTCGGCCAGGAGTCTGTTCCAGGAAATCCTCGACAACGACGAGTCCTTCCGGCTCTTCTGCTCCATCGCCGCCAGCGGTGAGGCCCAGGGCGGCTGGGAGAACGCTCGCATCGCCGCGCTCGTCCCCGAGTCCCAGCGCGACCTGGCGCCCAAGATCGCCCGGCACGGCGCCGACGAGGACAAGCACGGCCGTATCTTCATGGCGCTGCTGAACAAGCGCGGGCTGGAGGCGGCCGAGATCCCCGACGACACCGACTACACGATGATCCTGGAGGGCCTCGGCATCGGCCTGGCCCATGAGAAGCTGCGCCGCGACGAGCAGCTGACCGAGCACGACGTGCTCGCCTACCTCGCGCACAGCCGGGTCACCGAACAGCGTGCCGCCGAAGAGATGAACCTGCTGAAGAAGGCGGCCGGCGACCACCCGGAGCTCGGCCGCGCCGTGAAGATGATCTCCAAGGACGAGGACAACCACCTCGCCTACTGTCACGAGGAACTGCTGCGCCTCGCCCGTGCCGGTCACGCCCGCACCATCAAGGCGCTGCTGCGCGAGAGCGCGCTCGCCGAGATCAAGGTCTACCGGGACGTCAGTCTGGCCGTCATGAGCCGGATGGCGCGCATCCTGGGCTGGTCGGGACTCAAATACGGCTTGATCGCGCTGGGCATCCACGGCAGGTACGTACAGGAGCGGTTGGGCGGCTGGCGCCGGATGGTCAGCCTCCGGATGCCCGAGCGGCGCGACGCGCTGGGCACCGGGCGGGCCGGAGCTGCCCCGGAGTACGCCTGAGCGGGTCACCGCGCCGGAGCCGAGCTGGGCGGGGGCCGCGGCCCCCGCGGGCCGGCACGCTAGAACCAGTCGCGGCGCTTGAAGATCCGGAACAGCACCACGCAGATGGTCACCATCAGCAGCAGCGTGGCCGGATAACCCCACACCCAGTGCAGTTCGGGCATGTGCTCGAAGTTCATGCCGTACACGCCGGCGATGGCCGTCGGCACGGCGAACATCGCCGCCCAGGCGGAGATCTTGCGCATGTCGTCGTTCTGCCGCACGCCCATCTGGGCCAGATACGCCGACAGGATGTCCGTCAGCAGCCGGTCGATGGCTTCCACCTGCTCGTTCACCCGCGACAGATGGTCGGCGACATCCCGGAAGAACAGCCGTGCGTCCTTGTGCACGAACGGGACCCCCGTGCCCGTCAGCCGGGCGACGGGGTCCGTCAGCGGCACCGTCGCCCTGCGGAACTCCAGCGCGCGGCGCTTGAACTCGTAGATGCGGTTCGCCGTGCCGGTGCCCACCCGGGCGTCCTTGGCGAACACCCCGGCCTCCAGCTCACCGAGGGCGGTGTGCAGGGTCGCGGCGACATCCAGATACTGGTCGACCACCGTGTCGCTGACCGCGTACATCACCGCGGTGGGGCCGTGCCGCAGCACGTCCGGGGCCTCCTCCAGCCGCTCGCGCACCGAGCCGAGCGGGTTGGCCGCACCGTGCCGCACGGTCAGTACGAACGAGTCGCCCACGAACACCATCAGCTCGCCCGTGCTCAGCGCGTCGGCGGTCTCGTCGTATGCCACCGGCTTCAGTACGAGGAAGAGCGAGTCCGCGTACACCTCCAGCTTCGGCCGCTGATGGGCGTGCAGCGAGTCCTCCACGGCCAGCGGATGCAGCCCGAAGTCCCTGGTGACCTGGTCGAACTCCGCTTCCGTCGGTTCGTACAGACCGATCCACAAGAAGGTGTCGGCCGAGGACCGGGCCTCGCGCAGCGCCGCCGAGAAGTCCTGCGGGCGCTCCGTTCGGCGGCCTCGCCGGTAGAGCACACAATCGACGATCACTCCTCGCATTCTGCCGCGCTCCGGCCGTCCCACAACCGGAGAGCGCCGCCGGCAGCGCCTCGCTTAGGGTTGCGGCATGCCCACGCTGATCCTCGTACGCCACGGCAGGTCCACGGCGAACACCGACGGGCTGCTGGCCGGCCGCACGCCCGGAGTCACCCTGGACGAGCGCGGTCGGCGGCAGGCGGCGGCGCTGCCCGACCGGCTCCGGGAGATTCCGCTGGCCGCCGCCGTCAGCAGCCCGCTGCGCCGCTGCCAGGAGACCCTGATGCCGCTGACCGAGGCCCGCCCCGAACTGCCGGTGCACACCGAGGACCGCATCACCGAGTGCGACTACGGCGACTGGTCCGGCCGCAAGCTCGCCGAGCTCAACGGCGAGCCCCTGATGACCACTGTCCAGCAGCACCCCTCGGCGGCGGCCTTCCCCGGCGGTGAGTCGATGCGGGCCATGCAGTCGCGCGCGGTGGAGGCCGTGCGCGACTGGAACGCGCGGATCGAGGCCGAGCACGGGGCCGACGCCGTCTATCTGATGTGCTCGCACGGCGATCTGATCAAATCGATCGTCGCGGACGCCCTCGGCATGCACCTCGACCTCTTCCAGCGGATATCCGTCGCCCCCTGCTCGGCCACGGCCATCGCCTACACGCCCCTGCGCCCCTTCGTGCTGCGGCTGGGGGACACCGGGGAGCTGGCCTCCCTCGCGCCACCGGACCGCAAGGACGAAGAGGGCGACACTGGAAGTACCGGGGAAAGTGCTGGGGAGGGCAACGCGACCGTGGGTGGAAGCGCCTGAGCACGATGATCGGAACGCACAGTAGGGTGCGGGTGTCCGAAGCCACTCAAGCCGTCGAACCCAACGGAGCAGAACGTGTCCCGTCAGGTATTTCTGTACGACCCGCCGGACCGGTTCGTAGCCGGCACCGTCGGTCTGCCTGGCCGCCGCACCTTCTTTCTCCAGGCCAGTGCAGGAGGCCGCACCACCAGCGTGGCTCTGGAGAAGGCGCAGGTCGAAGCGCTCGCCGAGCGGATCGACGAGCTGCTGGACGAGGTGGTGCGCCGCTCCGGTGGCAGCGCGCCCGTCCCCGCTGTCGCTCCCTCCGAGGTCGATGACACGGCGCCGTTGGAGACTCCGGTCGAGGAGGAGTTCCGGGTCGGCACCATGGCGCTGGCCTGGGACGGCGAGGGCGAGCGGATGGTCGTCGAGGCGCAGGCCATCGTCGAGCTGGAGCCGGGCGAGGACGAGGACCTGGCCGAGGCCGAGGAGCGGCTGCTGCAGGACGACGAGAACGGCCCTCCGATGCTCCGGGTGCGGATCAGCGGCAGCATGGCCCGTGCCTTCGCCAAGCGGGCGATGGAGGTCGTCAACGCGGGCCGCCCGCCGTGCCCCCTGTGCAGCCTGCCGCTCGACCCGGAGGGACACGTATGTCCGCGCCAGAACGGATACCGCCGGGGCGAATGAACGGCTCACGACCTGACAGGGGCACAGCACCGGCCACCGAGGCCACCCGCGAGCTGCTCACCCGGGGCACCCTCAGGGTGCACGGGCGGATCATGGCGGCGTCCAACGCCGTACTGTTCGGCACCGTCGAGCACGAGGACCACAGCTTGGCCTGCGTCTACAAGCCCGTCGCCGGTGAGCGCCCGCTGTGGGACTTCCCCGACGGCAACCTCGCCCAGCGGGAGGTCGCGGCCTACGAGATCTCCCGCGCCACCGGCTGGGACCTGATACCCGCCACCGTGCTGCGCGAGGGACCGTACGGCGCGGGCATGTGCCAGGCGTGGGTGGGGGAGCTGCCGGACGCCGAAGTGGACGCCGAAGCCGGCGCGGACCGGGCGGACGACACCACGGACGGGGCGCAGCCGGCCGGTGCCGCAACCGCCCAGGAGCCGGTGTCGGCGGCCGGGGACCCGGCGCCGGACGAGCCCGCGCCACTGCTCGCGCTGGTCGACGGTGACGAGCCCGGCGAGGGCTGGAAGGCGGTCGGCTTCGCCGATGTCGGCGACGGCCGGACGGCGCTGCTCGTACACGCAGACGACCCCAGGCTGCGGCGGCTCGCCGTGCTCGACGCGGTGATCAACAACGGTGACCGCAAGGGCGGCCATCTGCTGCCCCGGCCGGACGGCGCGCTGTACGCCATCGACCACGGCGTCACCTTCCACGTCGACGACAAGCTGCGCACCCTCCTGTGGGGATGGGCGGGCGAGGAGCTGACCGGCGAGGCCGTCGAGGCGCTGCGCCTGCTGTCGGCCGGATTGGCCGAGGGCGCCCCGCTGGCCGCACGGCTGACCGAACTGCTGACCGAGGCCGAGGTGGAGGCCACCCGCAAGCGGGTGGAGGCGCTGCTCAGCTCCGGACGGCACCCGCTGCCCAGCGGTGAGTGGCCCGCGATCCCCTGGCCACCCGTCTAGGCTCGAACGGCGCCCATCTGGCCGGATACGGAACACCAGTCCGGGTTAGGCTCAAGGCATGCATGCCTGGCCCGCTACGGAGGTCCCCGTCCTGCCTGGACAGGGCCGCGACCTCGACATCCACGACACCGCGACCGGCGGACGGGTGACCCTCGCCCCCGGTCCTGTCGCCCGTATCTACGTGTGTGGCATCACCCCGTACGACGCCACCCACCTGGGGCACGCGGCGACCTACAACGCGTTCGACCTCGTTCAGCGCGTGTGGCTCGACACCAAGCGCCAGGTTCAGTACATACAGAACGTCACAGACGTGGACGATCCGCTCCTGGAGCGGGCCGTCGCGACGAACATGGACTGGGCGGCCCTCGCCGAGCGTGAAACGGCGCTGTTCCGTGAGGACATGACGGCCCTTCGGATGCTGCCGCCGAAGCACTACATCGGTGCGGTGGAGTCCATTCCCCGCATCGTTCCGCTGGTCGAACGGCTGCGCGACATGGGCGCCGCCTACGAGCTCGAAGGCGACATCTACTTCTCCGTCGAGTCCGACGCCCACTTCGGCGGGGTCTCGGGCTACGACGCGGAAACGATGCGGCTGCTGTCCGCCGAGCGCGGCGGAGACCCCGAGCGCCCCGGAAAGAAGAACCTGCTCGACCCGATGCTGTGGACGGCGGCCCGCGAGGGCGAGCCGCACTGGGACGGCGGCACCCTCGGCCCCGGACGGCCCGGCTGGCACATCGAGTGCGTGGCCATCGCCCTGGAACACCTGGGCATGGGCTTCGACGTCCAGGGCGGCGGCTCCGACCTCGCCTTCCCGCACCACGAGATGGGCGCCTCCCACGCGCAGGCGCTCACCGGCGAGTTCCCCTTCGCACGTACCTATGTGCATGCCGGGATGGTCGGGCTGGACGGCGAGAAGATGTCCAAGTCCAAGGGCAACCTCGTCTTCGTCTCCCAGCTGCGGAGAGAGGGCGTCGACCCCGCCGCCATCCGGCTCGCCCTGCTGGCCCACCACTACCGCGCCGACTGGGAGTACACCGACGCGGTGCTGGAAGCGGCCAAGGAGCGCCTCGCCCGCTGGCGTTCTGCCGTCTCACGGCCCGACGGGCCGCCGGCGGAGTCCATGCTGGAGGGCGTCCGGGTCGCGCTCGCGGACGACCTGGACTCGCCCGCCGCACTGGCGGCGGTCGATGCCTGGGCGGAGGAGCAGGCGACACGGGGCGGCACCGACG
Organism: Streptomyces sp. B15; assembly: GCF_018070605.1. Taxonomy (NCBI): domain Bacteria; kingdom Bacillati; phylum Actinomycetota; class Actinomycetes; order Kitasatosporales; family Streptomycetaceae; genus Streptomyces; species Streptomyces sp. B15. The sequence goes on along the minus strand of NZ_JAGPXJ010000070.1, from coordinate 32,306 downwards.
AAGGCGCACCCGGACTGGTGTCCCGCACGGTGGACGCCCTGCTGGGTGTGGCGCTGTAGGAGTTTCCCTGCGCGGACTCTCCTTGCTGTCTCCCGCGCGGACCCTTCCGCCGGACGGCGAGAACTCTCCGCCACCAGCCCGGCGGTGCCGCTGACACCGGCACCGCCGGGCTGCTGCGACTGCTGCCTGTGTGGGGTACGTCACCGCTGCGGCGGGCAGGGGCCCCGCGGCGAAGGAGAGCTACTCCTCGTCCGGCTCGTCCGGCCGCGGGGGCTCCCCGCCCGGCTTGGGCGGAGGTGGTGGCGGCCCCTGGTCCCGCAGGAACGGGGGAGTACCGGGCGCGGTCCCTCCCTCGGCGGGGCCGGACCCGTCGCGGTGCCGCAGATAGCGCTCGAACTCCTTGGCGATGGCCTCTCCCGAGGCCTCCGGCAGTTCGGCGGTGTCCCGTGCCTCCTCCAGCGACTGCACATACTCGGCGACCTCGCTGTCCTCCGCCGCGAGCTGGTCGACACCGATCTGCCAGGCCCGCGCGTCCTCCGGCAGCTCGCCCATCGGGATCCGTACGCCCAGCAGGTCCTCCAGCCGATTGAGGAGGGCCAGCGTCGCCTTCGGATTGGGCGGCTGGGAGACGTAGTGCGGCACGGCCGCCCACAGGCTGGCGGCCGGGACACCCGCGTGGGTGCAGGCCTCCTGCAGGATGCCGACGATGCCGGTCGGGCCCTCGTACCGGGACTCCTCCAGATTCATGGTGCGGGCCACGTCCGCGTCCGAGGTCACCCCGGTGACCGGCACCGGCCGGGTGTGCGGGGTGTCGCCGAGCAGCGCGCCCAGCACCACCACCAGCTCGACCCCCAGCTCATGGGCGAAGCCGAGGATCTCGTTGCAGAACGAGCGCCACCGCATGCTCGGTTCGATGCCGCGTACCAGCACCAGGTCCCGCCGCTTCCCCTTGCCGTCGGCGTCCTCGACGCGGACGACGGACAGCCGGGTGGTGGGCCAGGTGACTTTCCGGACCCCGCCGTCCATGAAGACCTGCGGGCGGTTCACCTGGAAGTCGTAGTAGTCCTCCGCGTCCAGCGCGGCGAACACCTCGCCCTTCCACTCCCGTTCCAGATGCTCGACCGCGGTGGAGGCCGCGTCCCCGGCGTCGTTCCACCCTTCGAACGCGGCCACCATGACTGGGTCGACCAGCTCGGGAACCCCCTCCAGCTCGATCACCCAGCGCCTCCTTAACTTGCTGTAGCCTGCCGTCGGCGATGCCGCTGCCTGCTCGGTTCGGGTACGGCTGCCAGCCGTTTTCGTGCGAGGCCCAGCCTACGGCGTGACGCTGCCCGTCCCGCAGCCCCCGCACGCCCCGGATCACCACCCGCTCTGCCGGGCCCCCGGGCCCGCCCGCGTTCACAGCGTCGCGCGCAGTCCCTGCTCCACACCGGTGAGGTGCGCAGTCGACCAGGCGCGCGCCCCCTCCGTGTCGCGGGCGCGGCAGGCGGCGAGCAGCTGCCGGTGCTCGTCCAGGGTGCGGCTGACGGCGATCTGCCGGCTCGGCCCCCGCCACACCCGGGCCCGGACGGTGGGCGCGGACAGACCGCTCAGCAGTGAGCACAGTGCGGAGTTGCCGCAGGCGGCCACCAGCCGACGGTGGAACTCCGGCTCGGCTGCGGCCAGTTCCTCCGCCGAAGGCTCCGGCCCCAGCGTGTCCAGCTGGTGCTCCAGCGCGTCGAGCTCCTCGGCCGTGATCCGCGCGGCGGCCAGCGCCGTGGCGGCGGGTTCCAGGATGCGGCGTACGGCAAGGAGGTCCAGGGCTGCTTCGTCGCGGTGGAAGCCTCCGACGAAGGCCATCGCCTCCAGCAGCATCCGGGCGTCCAGGCTGGTCACATACGTGCCATCACCCTGGCGTACGTCCAGGACGCGGATCAGTGCCAGCGCGCGTACCGCCTCGCGCAGCGAGTTGCGCGACAGGCCGAGCTCGGTGGCCAACTCGCTCTCCTTGGGCAGCCGGTCACCGGGACCCAGCGCACCCGAGACGATCATTCCCTGGATCTTCCGGATCGCCTCATCGGTTACGGACACACTTCCTCCCCCTGATCTGCGTTTGCGGGTGTTGCTCATCGTCCGGCGTGCTCGCCCCAGCCGCTCCGATAGGCCCGCCAGTCCTGTTCGGTCGCCGCGAAGTCGACATAGAGGGCGACGCCGAACCGTCGCCGCTCCGGGGCCTCGCGGCCCAGCCCCAGCCGCACCCCGCGCACGGCAGCGGCTGCCGTCTCGGCCGAGGCGTGATGGCCCAGGTCGTCCGTGTGGTAGAAGGGCAGCCCCATCAGCACGTCCACCCGCGCGGGCGCCGCCTCCAGCGCCAGGGCCGTCTGCTGCGCCACATAGCCGCCGTACAGGCTCTCCACCGGCAGCGCGGTGTCGTACGACATCACCGCGATCTGGTCCACTCGCCGCGCGACCTCGCCGAAGTACTCCTGCGACCACCACTTGCCGTGCCCGGCGACGGTGCCGGAGACGTGGTGGAGCCCGGGCAGCGGATCGATCTGGTGCGCGGCGACGGACAGCACTCCGCCCCGCGCGTGGACGGCGGGGCGCAGCCGGTCCAGCAGCCGCAGGTAATCGCCGTCGTCCGAGCGCAGCGGCTCCAGATCGAAGTGCACCCCGTCGAAGCCCGCGTCCAGCACCTGCCGTGCGCCGGCCACCACCGCGCGCCGCGCCGCGCCGTCGGCCAGTCGCAGCCCGCCGCGCTCGCCCTCCCCGTACACCAGCCGGTCACCGAGCCACGCCTGCACCCGCACCCCGGGCAGCTCCCGTTCGACCGCGTCCAGCAGCCACTCGGCGCGCGGGTGGCGCTTCTCGGGAAGGGAACCGTCGTGCGCCAGCGGCCCGGTGTGCACATACAGATCGCGGATACCGGTGCCCGCCATCCGCCGCTTGAGAGCCCGCAGATCGTCCGCGTCCCGGCGCCCGTCCACCCATGCGTGGCCGAGCCATATGGCATCCCGCCCCCGGGTACGGGCGTCCGGTGACACCTCTCCGGCGTACGAGACGCGGAGCGCGGTGGACGCGCTCGCCACCGGCAGCACGACCAGCACCGCCAGCGCGAGAGCGCCCCAGCCCGCGGCCCGCCGGGCCCGGGTGCGGCCGGGCATCCGCAGCCGACGCCGCCGCGCCCCGGATCCCGTGCCCGTTCCCGCCCCCGTCTCGGCTTCCATGCCGAGGACGGTGCCACGCCCCACTGCCCACCCGGGCTGCGGGAACGGGCTCGTTACGAAGTTGCCGAACTGGTGATCGCACGCACATGTGGCTGTAGCAAGGAGACAGTTCCGTAGCCGGTCGGCGGAGCCCGGCGTAGGACGAACGAGAGGGGCGTACGCCATTGATGGCGTACGCCCCTCTCGTGTCGCACTCCGCGGGTGCGGCCGGCCGCGTCAGTCGCGCCGGGCGAGCAGTTCCTCGATGCGGCCGCGTACGTCGTCGGTGTCCAGGCCGCGGATCGTCAGGGTCGTCCGCCGGCGGGCGACGTCGTCCACCGTCTCGGCCCACTCGTGGTCGCGGGCGTAGACCACCTGGGCCCAGATCTCCGGACCGTCGGGGTGGATGCGCTCGCCCAGTGCGGGGTCCTCGTTGACCAGGCGGGCGATGTCGAAGGAGAGCGAGCCGTAGTGGGTGGCCAGCTGACGGGCGGTCAGCGGATCCATCCGCACGCCCGGCTCGCGGTCGACCAGCAGCCGGTGCGCGACCGCGTTCGGGTTGGCGATCCCGGGCAGCGGGGTGCGCCGCACCAGTTCCTTGACCGGCACAGTGTCCTCCGCGAGGGCACCGCCGGGCAGCTTCTCCAGCTTGTTCATCACCGTGCGGCCGATGTGCCGGTAGGTGGTCCACTTGCCGCCGGCGACCGACAGCATGCCGCCCTTGCCCTCGGTGACGACGGTCTCGCGCTTGGCCGACTCCACGCCGCCGGGGCCGCCCGGCAGCACGCGCAGTCCCGCGAAGGCGTACGTCATCAGGTCGCGGTCCAGGTCCGCGTCCCGTACCGAGAACGCGGCCTCGTCCAGGATCTGCTGGATGTCGGCCTCGGTCGCGCGTACGTCGGCGGGGTCGCCGGTGTACTCCTCGTCCGTGGTACCCAGCAGCAGCTGGTCCTCCCACGGCAGGGCGAAGGTGATGCGGTACTTGTCGATGGGGGTGGCCATCGCCGCACGCCACGGCGACTTGCGCTTGAGCACCAGGTGCGCGCCCTTGGACAGCCTGATGGAGGGCGCCGCACCGCTGTCCTCCATCTTGCGCAGGTGGTCCACCCACGGGCCGGTCGCGTTCAGCACCAGCCGCGCGTTGACACCGAACTCCTTACCGTCCGTCCGGTCCCGCAGCTCGGCACCGGTGACCCGGCCGCCGGTGAAGCGCAGCCCGGTGACCTCCGCGTGGTTGAGGACGACGGCACCCGACTCGACGGCGGCGCGGACGGTCATCACGGCCATCCGCGAGTCGTTCATCTGGTGGTCGCCGTAGACCGCGACGGCCTTGAGGTTGTCGGTGCGCAGCGCCGGGTTGTCGGCGGCGGCCTTGGCGGGGGAGATGACCCGGCCCACGCCGTCACCGAAGGCGGACAGCGCCGAGTAGGCGAAGACGCCGGCACCCAGCTTGGTGGCGCCGTGCGGGCCGCCCTTGTAGACGGGCAGGTAGAAGGTGAGCGGGTTGACCAGGTGCGGGGCCACGTCCTTGGCCAGCACCCGCCGCTCGTGGTGGTTCTCCGCGACGAGCTTGACCGCGCCGGTCTGCAGATACCGCAGGCCACCGTGCACCAGCTTCGAGGACGCGGACGAGGTGGCGCCGGCGAAGTCACCGGCGTCCACCATGGCCACCCGCAGTCCCGACTGCGCCGCATGCCAGGCCACCGAGGTGCCCAGGATGCCGCCGCCGATGACCAGGAGGTCGTACGTCGCGTTCGCGAGCAGCCCTCTGGTCTCTGCGCGGCCAGGGTTGCTGCCGGCAGTCGGGTGCGTCCCGAGGGTGGGGACGCTCTGCGAGGTGTTCATCTGACTCAGTTCTCCTCTTCGATCCAGCCCATGGTCCGCTCCACGGCCTTGAGCCAGTTCCGGTATTCCCGCTCACGCGTGTCCGCGTCCATGCGGGGGGTCCATTCCGCGGCGCGCTTCCAGTTGGCCCGCAGCTCGTCGGTGTCCGACCAGAAGCCGACGGCCAGACCGGCCGCGTACGCCGCACCGAGACAGGTGGTCTCGGCAACCATCGGACGGACGACGGGCGCGTCCGTGACGTCCGAGATGGTCTGCATCAGCAGGTTGTTGGCGGTCATACCGCCGTCCACCTTCAGCGCGGCCAACTCGACGCCGGAGTCCTTCTGCATCGCGTCGACGATCTCCCGGGTCTGCCAGGCCGTCGCCTCCAGCACCGCGCGGGCCAGATGCGCCTTGGTGACGTAGCGGGTCAGGCCCGCTATCACGCCGCGTGCGTCCGAGCGCCAGTACGGCGCGAACAGGCCGGAGAACGCCGGGACGAAGTAGGCGCCGCCGTTGTCCTCCACGGAGCTGGCCAGTGTCTCGATCTCCGCGGCGCTGTTGATCAGCCCCATCTGGTCGCGCATCCACTGCACCAGCGAGCCGGTGACCGCGATGGAGCCCTCCAGCGCGAAGACCGGCTGCTGGTCACCGATGCGGTAGCCGACGGTGGTGAGCAGCCCGTTGTAGGAGTTGACCGGCTCGTGGCCGGTGTTCATCAGCAGGAACGTGCCGGTGCCGTACGTCGACTTCGCCTCGCCCTGCGCGAAGCAGGTCTGGCCGAACAGCGCCGCCTGCTGGTCGCCCAGTGCGGAGGCGACGGGCAGCCCGGCCAGCTCGCCGGTGGCCTCGCCGTACACCTCGGCCGAGGACCGGATCTCGGGCAGTACCTCCATGGGGATGCCGATGGAGGCGCAGATCTTCTCGTCCCAGGCCATGGTGTGCAGGTTCATCAGCATGGTGCGGGAGGCGTTGGTGACGTCGGTGACGTGCTTGCCCCCGTTGGGCCCACCGGTCAGGTTCCAGATGACCCACGAGTCCATGGTGCCGAAGAGGATCTCGCCTCTCTCGGCGCGCTCCCGCAGCCCCTCGACATTGTCGAGCAGCCAGCGGATCTTCGGCCCCGCGAAGTAGGACGCCAGCGGCAGCCCGGTCTCACGGCGGAACCGGTCCTGACCGACGTTGCGGCCCAGCTCCTTGCAGAGGGTGTCGGTGCGGGTGTCCTGCCAGACGATGGCGTTGTGCACCGGCCTGCCGGTCGCCTTCTCCCACAGGACGGTCGTCTCGCGCTGGTTGGTGATACCCAGGGCCAGGACGTCGCTCTTGGTGACTCCGGCCTTCTTCAGCGCGCCCGTGACCACCTGCTGGACGTTGGTCCAGATCTCGGCGGCGTCGTGCTCGACCCAGCCCGGCTTCGGCAGGATCTGCTCGTGCTCCTTCTGGTCGACCGCGACGATGCGGCCGTCCTTGTCGAAGACGATGCAGCGGCTGGAGGTGGTGCCCTGGTCGATCGCGGCGATGAAGGGCCCGCCGCCGTGCGCGGAGGCGTGGGTGCTGTGGGTGTCGCTCATGGTGTGTATGTGCTCCCTTGCGTCATCGGTTGGTCGGCGGGTGACTTTGTCGCTCACGCCCATGCGAGGTTGTAGAGCCCGGCGGCGATGGCCGCGCCGGCCAGCGGACCCACCACGGGCACCCAGGCGTAGCTCCAGTCGCTGCCGCCCTTGTTGGGCAGCGGCAGCACCGCGTGGATGATGCGGGGCCCGAGGTCACGCACCGGGTTGATGGCGTAGCCCGTGGGGCCACCGAGCGACAGACCGATACCGACGACGACCAGCGCGGTGATCAGGGCACCCATGCGACCGAGACCGACGGTCCCGTCGACGTCCTTGACCAGGCCCTGGGTGAGGATCGCGAAGATCAGCACGAAAGTGGCGATGACCTCGGTGAGGAAGTTCAGCAGCGGCTTGCGCACCTCGGGGGAGGTGAAGAAGACGCCGTGCACCGGACCGGGATTCGTGTCCTTCAGCTTCACGGCGTCCGGGTCGTGCAAAGTGGCCTGCAGTTGGCTGTAGTAGGCGAGCCAGACCAGGACCGCCCCGATCATGGCGCCCAGCAGCTCGCTGCCCATGTAGAGGGGGACGTCGCTCCAGGGCGTGTCGCCCTTGATCGCGAGGCCCAGGGTGACCGCGGGGTTGAGGTGGGCGCCGGAGGGCTGGGCGATGTAGGCGCCGGTGAGGACCGCGAACCCCCAGCCGAAGGCGATGGCGACCCAGCCGGCCTGGAATGCCTTGGAACGCTTCAGATTGACTGCGGCCACTACGCCGCCACCGAGGAGGACCAGCACCATGGTGCCGGTGACCTCACTCGTGAAGATGTCGGAGCTGGACACCCGCGACTCCTTTGTCCTTTATGTCCATAGGGGCACCTCCCGGCCGAAGGCTGGGGGAGGATGGGCGGGCCGGTCGGTGAGCGTCCGGTGTTCGACAATGTCGACCGCCGAACGGCAACTTTTCTCCTTCGTGGGGGTCTCGTCAAGAGGCTGTGACGGATGACTCCTGCCTGTCATCCTGCGGGCACGGAGCGATTGCGGCACCTTGGATCCGCCCTGGGACGGCCAGACGGTGTGCCGGCTAGCCCCAGGGGTTCAGAACCGCTGCGCTCCCAGGTCCCGGGAGACCGCGCGTGCCGTGTCGCGTACCGCCGCGACCAGCCGGGGGATCAGCTCGTCGCCCTCGCACACCCGTTCCACCGCGCCGGTGATGCCCACCGCGCCCACCGGCATCCGCCGCCGGTCGTGGATCGGCGCCGCAACCGAGGCGAGGCCGCCCCAGGTCTCCTCCACGTCCGCTGCCCAGCCGCGCGCCCGTACGGCCTCCAGCAGCCCCTCGAACCGCCCGGGGTCGGTCACCGTGCGCTCGGTGAAGGCCGGCCGCTCCCCGTCCAGCGCCTCGCTGAGCGCCACCGGGTCGTACGCGGAGAGCACCTTGCCCAGCGCCGTGCTGTGCAGCGGCTGCATCGCACCGACCTCCAGCACCTGGCGGCTGTCGTCGGGGCGGAAGACGTGGTGGACGATGAGCACCCCCTGCTGGTGGAGCACGCCCAGATAGACGCTCTCGCCGCTGGAGCGGGCCAGGTCGTCCGTCCAGACCAGGGCGCGGGCGCGCAGTTCGTGGACGTCCAGATAGCTGTTGCCCAGGCGCAGCAGCTCGGCACCGAGCTGATAGCGGCCGGTGACCGGCTCCTGCTCCACGAAGCCCTCCTGCTGGAGGGTGCGCAGCAGCCCGTGCGCCGTACCCTTGGCAAGGTCGAGCGCGGAGGCGATCTCGGAGAGCCCGAGTCGCCGTTCACCGCCCGCCAACAGCCGTAGTACGGCCGCCGCACGCTCCAGCGACTGGATGGTCCGGGCCATCGGTCCTCCCTGACCTGCTGCCTTCGATTCGACAATGCCGAACGGTATCGCTTGATGTCGACGCGGCGGTAGTCGGGATCGAGTCGGGATCGAGCGCGGGAGTGTCCGATGGTCGGAATGTCGACCGGCACTCTTGCGTCGGCCCGCTACGCTGACCGGGTGCGCTGCCTCACTGGCGCGCAAAGCCGACAGCCGTCGCACCCCAGGGAGCTAGTTCCATGGCCTCGTCGCCGAGCAGCACGACCGTATCCTCGTCCCCCACCCGGGCCGATGCCCTCCGTCAGGCACTGGCCTCGCGTGTGGTCGTCGCCGACGGAGCGATGGGGACGATGATCCAGGCCCAGGACCCGACGCTGGAGGATTTCGAGCAGCTCGAGGGCTGCAACGAGATCCTGAACGTGACCCGCCCCGACATCATCCGCACGGTGCACCAGGAGTACTTCGCCGCCGGCGTGGACTGCGTGGAGACCAACACCTTCGGCGCCAACCACGCGGCGCTGGGGGAGTACGAGATCACCGACCGCATCTTCGAGCTGTCCGAGAAGGGCGTACGGATCGCCCGGGACGTCGCCGAGGAGTTCGAGGCCGAGGACGGCCGGATGCGCTGGGTGCTGGGCTCCATGGGCCCGGGCACCAAGCTGCCGACCCTCGGCCACGCCCCGTACGCCACGCTGCGGGACGCCTACCAGCAGAACGCCGAAGGCATGATCGCGGGCGGCGCCGACGCGCTGCTGGTGGAGACCACCCAGGACCTGCTGCAGACCAAGGCCTCCGTCATCGGCGCACGCCGCGCGATGGAGGCGGTGGGCGTGAACCTGCCACTGCTGTGCTCGGTCACCGTGGAGACCACCGGCACCATGCTGCTCGGCTCCGAGATCGGCGCGGCGCTCGCGGCCCTGGAGCCGCTGGGCATCGACATGATCGGGCTGAACTGCGCGACCGGGCCCGCCGAGATGAGCGAGCACCTGCGCCATCTGGCGCAGCACGCCCGCGTCCCGCTGTCGTGCATGCCGAACGCGGGCCTGCCGGTGCTGGGCAAGGACGGCGCCAGCTACCCGCTCACCCCGCAGGAGCTGGCGGACGCGCACGACACCTTCGTCCGCGACTACGGCCTCTCCCTGGTGGGCGGCTGCTGCGGTACGACGCCCGAGCATCTGCGGCAGCTGGTGGAGCGGGTGCGCGGCCGGGAGCCGGCCGAGCGCACCCCGCAGCCGGAGCCGGCTGCGGCCTCCCTCTACCAGGCGGTCCCCTTCCGCCAGGACACCGCGTACCTGGCCATCGGGGAGCGGACCAACGCCAACGGGTCCAAGAAGTTCCGCGAGGCGATGCTGGACGAGCGCTGGGAGGACTGCGTCGAGCTCGCCCGCGAGCAGATCCGCGAAGGCGCCCACATGCTCGACCTGTGTGTCGACTACGTCGGCCGGGACGGCGTGGCCGACATGGCGGAGCTGGCCGGACGGCTGGCCACGGCCTCCACGCTGCCGATCGTGCTGGACTCGACGGAGATCGCCGTTCTCCGGGCCGGACTGGAGAAGCTGGGCGGTCGCGCGGTCATCAACTCCGTCAACTACGAGGACGGCGCCGGCCCCGACTCCCGCTTCGCGAAGGTCACCGAGCTGGCGGCCGAGCACGGCGCGGCCCTCATCGCGCTGACCATCGACGAGGAGGGCCAGGCCCGCACCGCCGAACACAAGGTCGCCATTGCCGAACGCCTCATCGAGGACCTGACCGGCAACTACGGCATCCACGAGTCGGACATCCTCATCGACGTCCTCACCTTCACCATCTGCACGGGCCAGGAGGAGTCCCGCAAGGACGGCATCAACACCATCGAGGCCATCCGGCAGCTCAAGCGCAAGCACCCCGATGTGCAGACCGTCCTGGGCCTGTCGAACATCTCCTTCGGCCTCAACCCGGCCGCCCGGATCGTGCTCAACTCCGTCTTCCTCGACGAGTGTGTGAAGGCGGGTCTGGACTCCGCGATCGTGCACGCCAGCAAGATCCTGCCGATCGCTCGCTTCGAGGAGGAGCAGGTCGAGGTCGCCCGCGACCTGATCTACGACCGGCGCCGCGAGGGCTACGACCCGCTGCAGAAGCTGATGGAGCTGTTCGAGGGGGCCACCGCCAAGTCGATGAAGGCCGGCAAGGCCGAGGAGCTGGCGGCCCTCCCGCTGGAGGAGCGCCTTCAGCGCCGCATCATCGACGGCGAGCGCAACGGCCTGGAGGCCGACCTGGGCGAGGCGCTGGAGGAACGGCCGGCGCTCGACATCGTCAACGACACGCTGCTGGCGGGCATGAAGGTCGTCGGTGAGCTGTTCGGCTCCGGCCAGATGCAGCTGCCGTTCGTACTCCAGTCGGCCGAGGTGATGAAGGCCGCGGTGGCCTACCTCGAACCGCACATGGAGAAGAAGGCCGACGACGAGGGCAAGGGCACGATCGTGCTGGCCACCGTGCGCGGCGATGTGCACGACATCGGCAAGAACCTGGTCGACATCATCCTGTCCAACAACGGCTACGAGGTCGTCAACCTCGGCATCAAACAGCCGGTGAGCGCCATCCTGGAGGCGGCGGCCGAGCACCGCGCGGATGTGATCGGCATGTCCGGGCTGCTGGTGAAGTCCACGGTGATCATGAAGGAGAACCTGGAGGAGCTCAACCAGCGCAAGATGGCCGCCGACTTCCCGGTCATCCTCGGCGGTGCCGCGCTCACCCGGGCCTACGTCGAACAGGATCTGCACGAGATCTACGAGGGCGAGGTCCGCTACGCCAAGGACGCCTTCGAGGGGCTGAGCCTGATGGACGCCCTGATGGACGTCAAGCGCGGCGTCCCCGGCGCCAAGCTGCCCGACCTCAAGCAGCGCCGGGTGCCCAAGCGGGACCTCGACATCCCCGAACCGGAGGTCAACGACGGCTCCATCCGCTCGGACGTGGCCGTCGACAACCCCGTCCCGGAGCCGCCCTTCTGGGGCACCCGCGTCGTCAAGGGCCTCCAGCAGCAGGACTACGCCTCCTGGCTGGACGAGGGCGCGCTGTTCAAGGGCCAGTGGGGGCTCAAGGAGTCCCGCAAGGGCGACGGGCCCTCCTACGAGGAGTTGGTGGAGACCGAGGGCCGCCCGCGGCTGCGCGGCTGGCTGGAGCGGCTGCAGACGGAGAACCTGCTGGAGGCGTCCGCCGTCTACGGCTACTTCCCCTGCTACTCCAAGGGTGACGACCTGATCCTGCTGGACGAGCAGGGCAACGAGCGCACCCGCTTCACCTTCCCCCGCCAGCGGCGTGGCCGCCGGCTGTGCCTGGCCGATTTCTTCCGTCCGGAGGACTCGGGCGAGACGGACGTGGTCGGGCTGCAGGTGGTCACCGTCGGCTCCAAGATCGGCGAGAAGACCGCCGAGCTGTTCGCGGCCGACGCCTACCGCGACTATCTGGAGCTGCACGGGCTTTCGGTGCAGCTCGCCGAGGCGCTGGCCGAGTACTGGCACGCCCGGGTCCGCAGCGAGCTGGGCTTCGCGGGGGAGGACCCCGACCAGATGCAGGGCATGTTCGATCTGAAGTACCGGGGCGCGCGCTTCTCCCTGGGCTACGGCGCCTGCCCCAATCTGGAGGACCGCGCGAAGATCGCCGAACTGCTGCGGCCGGAGCGGATCGGTGTCGAGCTGTCCGAGGAGTTCCAGCTCCACCCCGAACAGTCGACCGACGCGATCGTGCTGCACCACCCCGAGGCCAAGTATTTCAACGCCCGATGAGGGTATAGGTCATACACTGATCGGTCCGGTACAGGCCGGTCGTCCCCTTCGCCGGGGTTCCGCCGGAGTCCACAGGGCTCCGGCGGGATTCCCCGGGAAGAGGGCGACCGGCCTTGTCGTCCCTTTGGAGTCGTCTTTCAAGGAGGTGCCACGGATGGCCGGTCCATCCCCCGCCGTCACCACTCTGACGGGTGAGGAGCCAGCGCTCCAGGCCGTGCTGCTCGACATGGACGGCACCCTGGTCGACACCGAGGACTTCTGGTGGGACGCGGAGGTCGAGGTCTTCGCCGAGCTGGGGCACGAGCTGCGCGACGAGTGGCGCACCGTGGTGGTCGGCGGGCCGATGTCGCGCAGTGCCGGCTTCCTGATCGAGGCCACGGCCGCCGACATCGGTCTGGAGGAGCTCAGCGTGCTGCTGAACGCCAAGTTCGTGGAGCGGCTGGAGCGCGGCGTCCCGCTGATGCCCGGAGCCCGGCGACTGCTGGCGGAACTGTCGGCGCACCGGATCCCCGCCGCGCTGGTCTCAGCCTCGCACCGCACCGTCGTCGACCGGATGCTCACCTGGATCGGGCCGGAGCACTTCGCCTTCACGGTCGCCGGGGACGAGCTGGCCAGGACCAAGCCGCACCCGGACCCGTATCTGACCGCGGCACGCCGACTGAACGCCGATCCGGCGCGCTGTGCCGTCCTGGAGGACACCGCCACCGGTGTCGCCGCCGCCGAGGCCGCCGGCTGCCATGTGGTGGCGGTGCCGTCCATCGCACCGATCAAACCCAAGTCCGGCCGGACCATTGTGAGTTCGCTCGAAGAAGTCGATCTCGAATTTCTGCGTTCGCGGATCATGGTCGCTCGTTGAGGGCGGCGGTTCCGGCCGGTTCCCGCATTTCCGGTGGTCCGGAAAAATGTGCCGCGCCGGGCTCGGTAAACGATTTTGGAAGCGCTCGTGAACGGTGAACTCCGGTGTCCGGTGCGCGGATTGGTCCAGTGACGTTCATCACGTCCGACCCCCTCGACGGTGGGGCTGACCTGTGGTGCTGCTGGGACTCGTGGGGAAATTGTCCTTCCCTTGTGTCCGTATTGGTAGAGCGACGCGGAGATCGTTCCGACGTCCGGATAGCGGACAGGAAGCTCGTGGTTTCTGTCTGTGAAACCGGTTCCCCGACCTGCGCTTCGGAGCTGGGCGGAGGGGACGATTAATGTCGGTGTACCGGCCATTCCTCCCCTGCAACAAACCCTGGCCGGCCGAGGAGATCGTCGACCATGAACCGTAAAACTGTGGTGCTGCCTGTGCTTGCCGCCGGGCTGCTCACGCCGATTCTCGCCGGGTGCGGGTCCGAGAAGGGCGGAAGCACCGGGGGCGACGCGATCGTCGTCGGCACGACGGACCACTTCGCGGTCAGCAAGGACGCGCCGGCCCCGTTCGACCCGGCGGCGGCGTACGACGTCGCGGCCTGGAGCGTCATGCGCAACACCTTCCAGACGCTCCTGCGCTTCCCGCGTACCGGCACCTCTCCGACGACGGACGCCGCCTCCCGGTGCGGGTTCACCGACGCGGCGAACGAGCGGTACAGCTGCACCCTGCGCAAGGACCAGACGTTCTCCAACGGGCACACCCTGGACGCCGAGGATGTCGAGTTCTCGCTGCGGCGGCTGAAGAACATCAACCACAAGGGCGGCCCCGCCGTCCTCTTCAGCAACCTCGACCGGGTCGAGGCCACCAAGAAGAACGAGGTCGTCTTCCATCTCAAGAAGCCCGACGCGACCTTCCCCTACAAGCTGACCACCCCGGCCGCGGCCATCGTGGACAGCGAGACCTACCCGGCCGCCTCCCTCACCAAGGGCGACCAGCTCACCGGATCGGGCCCTTACGCGTTGCAGAGCATCGACTCCGAGTCCGCAGTACTGGCCAAGAACCCGCACTACAGCGGCGGCCTGAAGCTGCACAACAGCAAGATCGAGATGCGCTTCTTCGACGACGCCAAGGGGATGGAGAAGGCGCTCACGGCCGGCGACATCGATGTCATGGGCCGGACCGTCTCGCCCGACCAGGTCGGCAGGCTGGGCGACGCGCACGACAGCGGCATCGAACTGGTCGAGCAGCCCGGCCAGGAGATCCGCTACCTCGCCTTCGACACCGACGACAAGACGGCGGGCAAGAAGGCCGTCCGCCAGGCCATGGCCCAGCTCGTCGACCGCAAGAAGATCGTGCGGGACGCCTACGACCGCAGCACCGAGCCGCTCTACAGCATCGTGCCCGCCGGGCTGCCCGCCCACCGCAACTCGTTCTTCAACAAGTACGGCAACCCCAGCAAGGCGGCGGCCGAGCGGATCCTGCGCGAGGCGGGCATCGACAAGCCGGTCAAGCTCACCCTCACCTACACCACGGACCACTACGGCGACGCCACCGCCAAGGAGTTCGACGTCCTCAAGCAGCAGCTCAACGACAGCGGGCTGTTCGACGTGCGGACCAAGGGCGTCAAGTGGGACTCCTTCCGCCCGGCGGCCACCCACGGCGAGTACCAGGTCTGGGGCTACGGCTGGTACCCGGACTTCCCCGACGCGGACAACTTCGTCGCCCCCTTCTTCGAGAAGGACAACTTCCTCGGCTCGCCGTACACCAACCACGAGATCCGCGACAAGCTCGTCCCGCAGACCCGCCGGCAGACCGAACGCTCCGCCACCACCGGCGCCTTCGGCAAGGCACAGGACATCGTCGCCAAGGACGTGCCGATCCTCCCGCTCTGGCAGGGCAAGCAGTACCTGGCGGCCCGTGACGACATCACCGGCGTCGAGTGGGCCCTCAACTCCTCCTCGGTGCTCCAGCTGTGGGAACTGGGCCGCGGCGCGGCAGGCTGACGCGCCCAGGGTGTGGGGGTGAAGCTCCCACACCCTCCCCGCCGCAGCGGCGGCGCGCCACGGCGACGCTCGCCACGGCGGCGGGGGCACGGCCTGCCACGGAGGCGGGGGCCCCGGCCACGGAGGCGGGACCCCGGCGGAACAGGGGCCGCCGGAACCACCCGTGCGGCTACGCCGAGCCGGGCCGCACCAGTCCGCTCTCGTACGCGTACACCGCGGCCTGCACCCGGTCGCGCAGCCCCAGCTTGGTCAGCACGTGGCCGACATGCGTCTTGACGGTCGTCTCGCTCACGAACAGGTCCGCCGCGATCTCCGCGTTCGACAGCCCCCGCGCCACCAGCTTGAGGACCTCCACCTCACGCTCCGTCAACTGGTGCAGCGTGTCCGGCACCGGCTCCTCGCCCGAGGGCAGCTTGCCCGCGTACTTGTCCAGCAGCCTGCGGGTGATGCTGGGCGCCAGCATCGCCTCGCCCGCCGCCACCACCCGAATGGCCTGCACCAGCTCCCCGGCGGGCGCGTCCTTGAGCAGGAACCCGCTGGCCCCGGCCCGCAGCGCCTCCACCACGTACTCGTCCAGGTCGAAGGTGGTCAGCACCAGCACCTTCGCCGGGCCGTCCTTGGCCGGGCCGGTGATCCGGCGGGTGGCCTCCACCCCGTCCATCCGGGGCATCCGGATGTCCATCAGGACCACGTCCGGCTGCAGCGCCCGCACCTGGTCCAGCGCCTGCAGACCGTCGCCCGCCTCACCGACCACCGCTATGTCCTGCTCGGCTTCCAGGATCATCCGGAAACCGGTGCGCAGCAGCGGCTGATCGTCGACCAGCAGTACGCGGATTGCCACGGGAACTCCTCAGGGGGACGGCAGCGGTCGCCCCATTCTCACTCAGCCCCCGAGGCCGTGGCCCGCTGCCCTTCCGACCCCGGCTCCCGGGGCTCGGGCAGCCGGGGCTGGATCGTCAGCGGATAGGGCGGGGGAGTGCCGCCGAACTCCGGACAGTGCGCCTGGTGGTCGCACCAGTCGCACAGCTTGCTCGGCCTGGGGCGCCAGTCGCCCGTCTCCGTCGCCCGCTCGATCGCGTCCCACAGCGCCAGCAGCTTGCGCTCGGTGGCCTGCAGATCGCGCTCGTCCGGGTCGTAGGTGAGGACGTCACCGCTGCCCAGGAAGACCAGCTGCAGCCGGCGCGGCACCACCCCGCGCAGCCGCCACAGCACCAGGGCGTAGAACTTCATCTGGAACAGCGGGCCCTCGGCGTACTCCGGGCGCGGTGCCTTGCCCGTCTTGTAGTCGACGATCCGCACCTCGCCGGTGGGCGCCACATCCACCCGGTCGATGATCCCGCGCAGCCGCAGCCCCGAGTCCAGCCGCGCCTCCACGAACAGCTCGCGCTCCGCCGGCTCCAACCGGGTGGGGTCCTCCAGGGTGAACCACCGCTCCACCAGCGCCTCGGCGTCGGCCAGCCACTGCGCCAACCGGGCGCCGTCCGAGGTGTCCTCCGCGAACAGCTCGGCCAGCTCCGGGCGCTTGGCCAGCAGCCGCTCCCACTCCCCGGCCACCATGGCGCGCGCCCGCCGTGCGCTGCGCTCGGTGGCCGGGGCGTCGAAGAGTCTCTCCAGCACCGCGTGCACCACCGTCCCCCGGGTGGCGGCGGCAGAGGGCTTCTCCGGCAGTTTGTCGATCACCCGGAAGCGGTAGAGCAGCGGGCACTGCATGAAGTCCCCCGCCCGGGAGGGCGACAGCGAGGTCGGCGGTGTGGCCGCGCTGGTTCTCATGGGGCAAGACCCTACGGCCCACCACTGACAGGGGACACTTACCATCGACGGCAGACCCCCTCGCGTCGGATGATCGCCAACCTGAAGATGATTCGGCAGCCGCGCGGCGCAGCGGGGCCCGAGGGAAGCAGCAGAGGGGAACCCGTGGCGGACGAGGACAACGACGGGAAGCCGCCAGCCGGCGGCTCCGGCGAGGGCAACGGCTCCGACGAGCCGAACCGTCGCCGGCCGGTTCCCCGTAAACCCGTACGCCCCAACCCGCCGGGTGGCGGAATCCTGATGGGGCGTCCCTTCGGGGTCCCCGTCTACGTGGCGCCGTCCTGGTTCCTCGTCGCCATCCTGATCACCTGGGTCTTCGGTGGCCAGCTCGATCGCGTGCTGCCCCATCTGGGTGTCGTCCGCTATCTGATCGCGCTCTTCTTCGCCGTCGCCTTCTACGCCTCCGTCCTCGTCCACGAGCTGGCGCACACGGTGGCCGCGCTCCGCTTCAAGCTGCCGGTGCGCCGCATCCAGCTGCAGTTCTTCGGCGGCGTCTCCGAGATCGAGAAGGAGTCCGAGACCCCGGGGCGCGAGTTCGTCCTCGCCTTCGTGGGACCGCTGCTCTCCCTGGCCCTGGCCGGTGTCTTCTACGGCGCCATGCGCGCGGTGGAACCCCGCAGCGTCCCCGGTGTGCTGCTGGCCGGGCTGATGGTCTCCAACCTCCTGGTCGCGGCCTTCAACCTGCTGCCCGGCCTCCCGTTGGACGGCGGCCGGATGCTGCGCGCCGTCATCTGGAAGATCACCGGCAAGCCGATGACCGGCACTGTCGCCGCCGCCTGGATCGGCCGGGCGCTGGCCGTCACCGTGCTGATCGGCCTTCCCCTGGCCACCCACGCGGGCGGCCTGGCCAGGGACGGCGTCAGCGGTACGGACTCCCTCACCGACGCGCTGCTCGCCGCGATCCTGGCCGCCATCATCTGGACCGGGGCCGGCAACAGCCTGCGGATGGCCAGGCTGCGCGAGCGCCTCCCCGAGTTGCGCGCCCGCACGCTGACCCGGCGCGCGGTCCCGGTGGAGACGGACACCCCGCTGTCCGAGGCGCTGCGCCGGGCCAACGCCGCGGGCGCCCGCGGGCTGGTCGTCGTCGACGGCAAGGGCGACCCGCTCTCGCTGGTGCGGGAGACGGCCATCGCCTCGGTCCCCGAGCACCGCCGCCCCTGGGTCGCGGTCAGTACCCTCGCGCAGGACCTCAAGGAGGGCATGCGGGTCCCCGCCGAGCTGGCCGGGGAGGACCTGCTGGAGTGGCTGCGCGCCACCCCCGCCACCGAGTACCTGGTGGTGGAGGACACCGGCGAGATCTACGGGGTGCTGTCCACCGCCGATGTCGAGCGCGCGTTCGTGGAGGCCATGGCCAAGCGCCCGGACCAGGACGGCAGCAGGCCCGGCGGCTAACCGCACCCTGCGGACCGGCTAGGCTGTGCGTATGTCCGAACCGACCGGTGCCGCCCGCCGTCGCGGGCCCTTCAAGGTCGGGGACCAGGTCCAGCTCACCGACCCCAAGGGACGCCACTACACGATCACCCTCGAAGAGGGAAAGAGCTTCCACACCCACAAGGGAGCCTTCCCCCATGACGAGCTGATCGGTGCGCCCGAGGGGAGTGTCGTCCGTACCACCGGAAACGTCGCCTACCTCGCGCTGCGTCCACTGCTCCCCGACTATGTCCTGTCCATGCCGCGGGGAGCCGCCGTCGTCTATCCCAAGGACGCCGGACAGGTGCTCGCCATGGCCGATATCTTTCCGGGCGCGCGCGTCGTCGAGGCGGGGGTCGGCTCCGGCTCGCTGAGCACCTTCCTGCTCCGCGCCATCGGCGACCAGGGCATGCTCCACTCCTATGAGCGCCGCGCCGATTTCGCCGAGATCGCCCAGCAGAACGTGGAGCGCTACTTCGGCAGCCCCCACCCGGCCTGGACGCTCACCGTCGGTGACCTCCAGGACAACCTCAGCGACCCCGACGTGGACCGCGTCATCCTCGACATGCTCGCGCCCTGGGAGTGTCTGGAGGCCGTCTCCAAGGCGCTGGTACCCGGTGGCATCCTGTGCGCCTATGTCGCCACCACCACGCAGATGGCGCGCATGGTCGAGTCGATCCGCGAGTTCGGGACGTTCAACGAGCCGCAGGCCTGGGAGACGATGGTGCGCAACTGGCACATCGAGGGCCTCGCCGTCCGGCCCGACCATCGGATGATCGGCCACACCGGCTTCCTGCTCACGGCCCGTCGGCTGGCCGACGGCGTCGAGCCGCCCCTCCGCCGGCGCCGCCCGGCCAAGGGCGCGTACGGGGAGGACTACACCGGCCCCGGCAGCCAGTCCGGCGGCGGCCGGGCCTAGGCGGGCGGCGCCCGGCCTCCCCTTCTCGGCTGTTCCGGCCGAGGGGCTGCCCCCTGGAGCAGGGTGGGCAAGCGCAGCCCGCATGCCGGGTACGTGAGAGGTCCCGTGCAAGGCCCGGGACCCGAACCGGCGTGCTGGGCTGCGGCGTTGGCGCGGGGGAGGGGCCCGGGAGAAGGGGACCCCGCCGTTCCGCGGCGGTGTGACGTATGGCACGATGCGGAGCACCTCCTCCGCCGTCTCGTCCGCCAGGAGTCACCCCGAGTGACGGAACTGCCGCACACCCGCACCCGTGCCGTCCACTGGCTCGCCACTGCCGCAGCCCTCGCCGCCGTACTCGGCGGCACCACGCTGCTCCAGCCCGCCACCGCCACCACGGCCCCCGAGGCCCCGGGCCGAGCGCCGGACCCGGCACAGGCCCGCTACCCGCTGGACTGCGGCCCGGCCGGCGCCGGGATCGACGTACTCGACAAGGCCGCGGCGGACTTCGACGGCGACAGCGCGGTGGAGACCGTCGCGGTCGTCCGCTGCCGGGCGCACGGGGGCACTCCGCCCAGCGCGGTCTTCGTGCTCTCCGGCCCCGCCGAGGACCGCCGGCCGCGGATCGCCGCCACCCTCGTCGAGCAGCGGGAGGGCATGTCGGTCCGGGACCTCGCCGTGCGGGGCACCACCATCTCCGCGACCCTCCTCGGCTACTCCTCCGCCGATGTGCCCCGCTGCTGTCCCGACAAGCGGCGCACGGTCAAGTGGGAGTGGCGCGAGGGGAAGTTCGCCCTCCGTCCGGGCCCGGTGGCCGGCGGCGGCGTCAGCGTCTGACGGGCCCTCCTGCGGCACCGGGCGAAGCCGCCGTCTCAAGTCCCGCTCGGGCCGAAATAGTGCGGCCCTTGAAGGGTGTTGAACGTCTCGACACTGCAACCGGTCACATACCCGTCGCTTTCAGATGGTTGTGGGTGGGTATTCCCAGTCCTGAGGGAGTGCGCAAGGGTGAAGATCGGACACACCCCGACCGTCTTTGTGATCTAGGGGTTTCAACCCGCACCGGCCCAGGTAGGGTCGAAGCGTCCAGCTCCCCCTGGAGGAGGTGAGGACCGTGGCAGCCCACGACGACGACACCAACCGCGGCATCCGGCCCGGTCGGGGTTCCGAAGACCCGTCCGGCCAGATCGCCTACCTTGAGCAGGAAATCGCCGTCCTGCGCCGCAAGCTCGCCGACTCTCCGCGGCACACTCGTATTCTCGAGGAGCGGATCGTCGAGCTGCAGACCAACCTGGCCGGCGTGTCCGCCCAGAACGAGCGGCTCTCCAACACGCTCCGCGAGGCACGTGACCAGATCGTCGCCCTCAAGGAAGAGGTCGACAGGCTCGCCCAGCCGCCGGCGGGCTTCGGAGTCTTCCTGCAGGCCAACGAGGACGACACGGCCGACATCTTCACCGGAGGCCGCAAGCTGAGGGTGAACGTCAGCCCCAATGTCGACCTGCAGTCCCTGCAGCGCGGCCAAGAGCTCATGCTGAACGAGGCGCTCAACGTGGTCGAGGCCATGGAGTTCGAGCGCGCGGGTGACATCGTCACCCTCAAGGAAGTGCTCGACGACGGAGAGCGAGCGCTGGTCGTCGGCCACACCGACGAGGAGCGGGTCGTACGTCTCGCCGAGCCGCTGCTGAACACCACACTGCGGGCCGGGGACGCACTGCTGCTGGAGAGCCGCTCCGGCTACGTCTTCGAGGTCGTACCCAAGAGCGAGGTCGAGGAACTGGTCCTCGAAGAGGTCCCCGACATCGACTACACCAAGATCGGTGGCCTCACCGGACAGATCGAGCAGATCAGAGACGCCGTCGAGCTCCCGTATCTGTACCCGGACCTCTTCCGGGAGCACGAACTGCGCCCGCCCAAGGGTGTCCTGCTCTACGGCCCGCCCGGCTGCGGCAAGACGCTCATCGCCAAGGCGGTGGCCAACTCGCTCGCCAAGAAGGTCGCCGAGGTCACCGGCAAGCCCCAGGGGAAGAGCTACTTCCTCAACATCAAGGGCCCCGAGCTGCTCAACAAGTACGTGGGTGAGACCGAGCGGCACATCCGGCTCGTCTTCCAGCGGGCCCGGGAGAAGGCCAGCGAGGGCACGCCCGTCATCGTCTTCTTCGACGAGATGGACTCGCTCTTCCGCACCCGTGGCTCCGGCGTGAGCTCGGACGTGGAGAACACCATCGTCCCGCAGCTGCTCTCGGAGATCGACGGTGTGGAGGGCCTGGAGAACGTCATCGTCATCGGCGCCTCGAACCGCGAGGACATGATCGACCCGGCGATCCTGCGTCCCGGCCGGCTGGACGTGAAGATCAAGATCGAGCGCCCGGACGCCGAGGCCGCCAAGGACATCTTCTCCAAGTACCTCACCCCGAACCTGCCGCTCCACGCGGACGACGTCGCCGAGCACGGCGGCAACCTGGAGGCCGCCTGCGACGCCATGATCCAGTCGGTCGTGGAGCAGATGTACGCGGAGTCGGAGGAGAACCGCTTCCTGGAGGTCACCTACGCCAACGGTGACAAGGAAGTCCTCTACTTCAAGGACTTCAACTCCGGCGCGATGATCGAGAACATCGTCGGCCGTGCCAAGAAGATGGCCATCAAGGCGTATCTGGACCACAACCAGAAGGGCCTGCGCGTCTCCCATCTGCTGTCGGCCTGCGTGGACGAGTTCAAGGAGAACGAGGACCTGCCCAACACCACCAACCCGGACGACTGGGCCCGCATCTCCGGCAAGAAGGGCGAGCGGATCGTCTACATCCGCACCCTCGTCACCGGAAAGCAGGGTGCGGACACCGGCCGGTCCATCGACACCGTCGCCAACACCGGTCAGTACCTGTAACGAGGACCGATTCCGGCTGCGGGTCCCCGCCCGGGGTACCCGCAGCCGGATCGTTTCCCGGAGCGTCAAGGAAGTCCGCAGAGTGATCTCCCCACTCCCCTCCGTGCGTCATAGGCTCTGCCCTACCGCCGCGACGCGCAGTGCGCAGGAGGGGGCCGCACACGGGACGGATGCGCAGCGGGACTTGAACGGTGGTCCACCGGCGGGCCGCCGTCAGGCAAGGAGGGAAGCATGACCGTACGGCGCGTAATGGGCATCGAGACCGAGTACGGCATTTCCGTGCCCGGCCACCCCAACGCCAATGCCATGCTCACCTCGTCCCAGGTCGTCAATGCCTATGCGGCGGCGATGCACCGGGCGCGCCGCGCCCGCTGGGACTTCGAGGAGGAGAACCCGCTGCGGGACGCCCGCGGCTTCGATCTGGCTCGCGAGTCGGCCGACGCCAGCCAGCTGACGGACGAGGACATCGGCCTGGCCAACGTCATCCTCACCAACGGAGCCCGGCTCTACGTCGACCACGCCCACCCGGAGTACAGCGCCCCGGAGGTCACCAACCCGCGGGACGCCGTGCTGTGGGACAAGGCGGGCGAGCGGATCATGGCCGAGGCCGCCGAGCGCGCGGCCGAGGTCCCCGGCACCAGCCCGATCCACCTCTACAAGAACAACACCGACAACAAGGGCGCCTCCTACGGCACGCACGAGAACTATCTGATGAAACGGGAGACCCCGTTCTCGGAGATCGTGCGGCATCTGACCCCGTTCTTCATCTCCCGGCAGGTCGTGTGCGGAGCCGGACGGGTGGGCCTGGGGCAGGACGGCAGCGAGCACGGCTTCCAGCTCAGTCAGCGCGCCGACTACTTCGAGGTCGAGGTCGGGCTCGAGACCACGCTCAAACGGCCGATCATCAACACCCGCGACGAGCCGCACGCGGACGCCGAGAAGTACCGGCGACTGCATGTGATCATCGGGGACGCCAACCTCTCGGAGGTCTCCACCTACCTCAAGCTGGGCACGACCTCGCTGGTGCTGTCCATGATCGAGGACGGCTTCATCGCCGTCGACCTCGCCGTCGACCAGCCCGTACGCACCCTGCACCAGGTCTCGCACGACCCCACACTCGAACGGCTGATCACCCTTCGTAACGGCCGCACCCTCACGGCGGTACAGCTCCAGATGGAGTACTACGAGCTGGCCCGCAAGTACGTCGAGGAGCGCTGGGGCGCCGACGCGGACGACCAGACCCGGGATGTGCTGGCCCGCTGGGAGGACGTGCTGGGCAGGCTGGAGCGCGACCCCATGAGCCTGGCGGGGGAGCTGGACTGGGTCGCCAAGCGGGAGCTGATGGAGGGCTACCGCCGCCGTGACGGGGTCGACTGGGACGCCCCCAGGCTGCATCTGGTGGACCTGCAGTACGCGGACGTACGCCCCGACAAGGGCCTGTACAACCGTCTGGTCTCCCGCGGCAGCATGCAGCGGCTGCTGTCCGAGGAAGAGGTCAAGGAGGCCGCCTTCAAGCCTCCGGAGGACACCCGCGCCTACTTCCGCGGCCGCTGCCTGGAGCAGTACGCCGACGACGTGGCGGCCGCCTCCTGGGACTCGGTCATCTTCGACCTCCCCGGCCGTGACTCCCTGCAACGGGTGCCCACGCTGGAACCGCTGCGGGGTACCCGCAACCACGTCAAGGAGCTGCTGGACCGCTGCCGCACCGCGGAAGAGCTGGTGAAGGTGCTTTCGGGCGGCTGAATCGCGGCTATTCGGTCCGTGGTCCGGGAATCATCGAGGTGGTTGTCGGACGTTGTAACAACGAAGGAGCCGATGTCAGTCCCTGCTTGTAGGGTCTGATCTTGTACGTTCCGCGTACACCACCGAACCGAGCGGGGTGAGGGAAATGGCGACCAAGGACACCGGCGGCGGACAGCAGAAGTCCACGCGCCACACCGAGGAGACCGAGGAGCAGACCGAGGAAGCGCAGGTCTCCGAGGACCTCAAGGAGCGGCAGGAGGCGCTCTCGGACGACGTGGACTCGGTGCTGGACGAGATCGACGACGTACTCGAGGAGAACGCAGAGGACTTCGTGCGCTCCTTCGTTCAGAAGGGTGGACAGTAGTCCACACTCTTGAACGAGTGACCGTGAACGAGGGGGAGTCGAAGCGATGAACCGCGTCGGGGAGCGGCCAGACATGCTCCTCGACGTCCGGTTCGGCATCCGTCCGACCCGTCCCGGGTCCGCAGGAACGTGCGGCACCGGCAGTCCGCGGAACGCAGAACGCGGAACCGGCCGAGCAGGTGGACCACGATCATGAGACGGGTAGGGTCCGGGGCGTACCGTACTCCAGCCGGGACGCCGCGCTGGGGAAGTTCAAGGACCGGGCGGGCGTCCTGGGACGTGCCGCCGCCTACGTGGAAGGAAACGTGTGGAAGCCGAAACTCGTAGCACGGGGCGTCTACCTGCTGCCTTCCTGACGCCAGGGTCGTCGTCCTTCATGGATTTCCTGTCCGACCACGCTCCGGAGCAGCTGCCGGGCAGCCGGCCGCTGCCCCCCGTGGAGGGTGCCGTGCAGGCCCCGCACGGAACCACGATCGTGGCCGCGACCTTCGCCGGGGGCGTGGTGCTGGCCGGGGACCGGCGGGCGACGATGGGCAACGTCATCGCGCAGCGGGACATCGAGAAGGTGTTTCCCGCCGACGAGCACTCCGCCGTGGGGATCGCGGGCACCGCGGGCCTGGCGGTGGAGATGGTGAAGCTGTTCCAGCTGGAGCTGGAGCACTTCGAGAAGGTGGAGGGCTCCACCCTCTCCCTGGAGGGCAAGGCCAACCGCCTCTCCACGATGATCCGCGGCAATCTGGGCATGGCGATGCAGGGCCTCGCGGTGGTCCCGCTGTTCGCCGGGTTCGACCTGGACCGCGGCAAGGGCCGGATCTTCTCCTACGACGTGACGGGCGGCCGCTCCGAGGAGCCGGGCTTCGCCGGGGTCGGCTCCGGCTCGGTCTTCGCCCGCGGCTCGCTCAAGAAGCTCTACCGCGACGAGATGACCGAGGAGCAGGCCGCCACCGTGGTCCTCCAGGCGCTGTACGACGCCGCGGACGACGACTCGGCCACCGGCGGCCCCGATATGACGCGCCGGATCTACCCGGTCGTCGTGGCGATCACCGAGGACGGTTACCGCAGGCTGAGCGAGGAGGAGGTCTCCGGGCTGGCGCAGACGGTGCACGACGGCCGCCTCCGGCTGCCCAACGGGCCGCAGGCCCCCGTCTCCTAGAGCACTCATTCGGACAGGAAGGGACGGATAGCCGGTGTCGACGCCGTTCTATGTGTCACCCCAGCAGGCAATGGCGGACCGCGCCGAGTATGCCCGCAAGGGCATCGCGCGCGGGCGCAGCGTGGTCGTGTTGCAGTACGCGGACGGCATCGTTTTCGTCGCCGAGAACCCCTCTCGGGCACTGCACAAGGTCAGCGAGATCTACGACCGGATCGCTTTCGCCGCGGTCGGCAAGTACAACGAGTTCGAGAACCTGCGCATCGGCGGTGTCCGCTACGCCGACCTGCGCGGCTACACCTACGACCGCGAGGACGTCACGGCGCGTGGGCTCGCCAACGTCTACGCCCAGACGCTGGGCACCATCTTCTCCGCGAACGCGGAGAAGCCCTACGAGGTCGAGCTGATCGTCGCCGAGGTGGGACCGGCCCCCGAGGACGACCAGATCTACCGGCTGCCGCACGACGGTTCCATCGTGGACGAGCACGGCTCGGTCGCGGTCGGCGGCAACTCGGATCAGATCGGCAGCTACATGGACCAGCGGCACCGGGAGGGAATGTCGCTGGGCGAGGCGCTGAAACTGGCCGTCGAGGCGCTCAAGCGGGACACCAACGGCAGCGAACGGTCGCTGGACGCCGAGCAGTTGGAAGTTGCCGTGCTGGACCGCGAACGCCCCCAGCGCCGCAAGTTCAAGCGTGTCCCGGCCGGCCAGGTGGCCCGCCTCCTGGAGGAGACCCCGGCTCCGGAGAGCACGGAGGGCGACAGCGAGGGCGGCGACGAGGACAAATAGGCCCCGGACCCGGCCCGCGGCCCCGCCAGGAGGCCGCGGGCCCGGGGCCTAGGGGGAGGGGGAGCCGCGGAGGCCGGGAGAGGGGCAGGGGCCGGTCGACCCGCGTGCCACCAACCGCACCGGCAGCCGCACCGCCTCCACCCGCCGGCCCTCCAGGACGGACAGCAGGGCGTGCATGCCCGCCGCCCCCACCCGCTCGGCGGGCAGCCGAACGGTCGTCAACTCCGGCTCAACCGCCGTGGCCAGCGCGACATCGTCGATCCCGGTCACCGACACATCCTGCGGGACCCGCAGCCCGAGCCGCCGTGCGGCCTTCAGGGCGCCGACCGCGAGCAGATCGTCATCGCACACCAGTGCGGTCGGCCCCTGTTCGGGGGCTTCGGCGGCACCGGCCTTCCCGGCCGTGGCCAGTATCCGCGTCGCCGCCTCCAAGCCGCCCGCCACGCTCAACGGGCTCCGCTCGGTGCGCACCAGCGTGGCTCCGCATGCCCGCAGCTGATCGCGCAGCGCCCGCGCCCGTACCTCGAACGTCCAGGAGTCCACGTCGGCCGCGACATGCGCGATCCGGCGGTGGCCCAGCTCCCGCAGATGGGCCACCACCTGCCGCATGCCGTCGGCGAGATCGACGTTGACGGTGGCGTCACAGGCGCCCTCGTCGCTGTCCAGCATCACCAGGGGCAGTCCCTCGCCGCGCAGCGCCGCGAGGGCTTCGGGGGCCATCGAGGAGGCGATGACGCCGTCGAGCGCGGTACGCGCCGAGGCGAAGGGGTCGGGAGCCGCGGTGATGCCTTCGGGTGAGGGATAGAGGACGACTCCGAAGTCGTGCGCCCCGGCGACCTCGACGGCTCCCCGGTGGACGGTGGCGAAGAAGTCGTTGGTCAGCGCGGGAACGACCAGCAGCGCGGTGCGGGTACGGCCGAGGCGCAGGGTGCGGGCCGCGAGGTTGGGCCGGTAGCCGAGCTCCCGGGCCGCGGCGCGGACGGACTCGGCGGTGCGTGCCGAGACCCTGCCCTGCCATTTGCCGCCGAGCACCAGCGAGACGGTGGCCTGTGAGACGCCCGCCGCACCGGCCACGTCATGGCCGGTGGGCCGGGTACGGCCCCGGTTCGCGGTGTCCCGGCCCGGGGCGCCGCCGCTGTTTCCGGTGCCGTTCCCGCCGCCGTTGTCTCCGGTGTCGCTGCTGTTTCCGGTGCCGCGGTCGTCGCCGCCACGGTTCCCGTTGGCTGACGCGTGCTGTTCTGGCACGGATAACTCCTTCACCGCCGCTGCCTTGGCATGGTACGTATGACCAAGCCGTTATACGTAAAACTGAGGGAGGGGTGGGGCGGATGGCGACGGGCTACGCCGAACTGCTGCGGGCCAGACACGCGATGCGCCTGCTGGCGGGCACGCTGGTGGGCAGGCTGCCGAACGCCACGGGGCCGATCGCCATCGCGCTGTTCATCCGCGCCGAGGGCGGCAGCATGACGCTGGCGGGCGCCCTCTCGGCGATCTACGGCCTCGCCACCGCGTTCGGCCAGCCGATGCTGGGCCGGCTGGTGGACCTGTACGGGCAGCCACGGGTGATGCTGCCGGCCGCCGTGGTCTCCGCCGCGGGCGCGGCCACACTGGCGCTGGCGGGCATCGGCTCGCTGCCGCTGGGCTTTGCGTGCGTGCTGGTCTTCGGCCTGTTCACCCCGCCGCTGGAGGGCGGGCTGCGGGCGCTGTGGCCCAGCGTGCTGCGGCGCGAGGAGCAGGTGCACAGCGCTTACGCGCTGGACGCCGTCGCCCAGGAGGTGATGTTCGCGGCCGGGCCACTGCTGGTGACGCTGCTGGTCGCCGGGTGGAGCGAGGCGGCGGCGCTGCTGGTGGTCAACCTGCTGGGGGTGCTGGGCGCCCTCTCGGTGGTCGTCTCGCCGCCGTCCCGCCGCTGGCGCTCCTCGCCCCGGAAGCCGCACTGGCTGGGCGCGCTGCGCTCGCCGGGCCTGAAGGTGCTGCTGGCCTCGTTCTTCTTCGTGGGGCTGGCGCTGGGCACCTTCGCGCTGGCCGCGGTCTCCTACGCCGACGACCACGACAACAAGCTGATCTCCACCTATCTGCTGGCGGCGCAGGGCACCGGAGCCCTGGTGGGCGGGGTCGGCTACGGGGCGCGGGGCTGGCCCGGCAGCCACGAGGGGCGGCTTCGGGTGCTGGTGGGCCTGTTCGCCGCGGGCAACCTGCCACTGGCCCTGGTGCCGGACGTCCCGGTGATGGTGGTGTTCGGCGGGCTGTCCGGGCTCTTCCTGGCCCCGGCCCTGGCGTGTGCCTTCGTGGTCGTGGACCGGCACGCCCCGTCGGGGACGGTGACCGAGGCGTTCTCCTGGCTGGTGACGACGTTCGGTGTGGGGGCCGCCGCGGGTACGGCGGCGGTGGGCTCGGTCATCGAGTGGGGCGGTACGGGAACGGGGTTCGGTCTGGCCGGAGCCGGCGGTCTGGCGGCGCTCGCCGTGATCGTGGCGGCGCGGCGGTTCCTGGCACCCCCCGACGGTCCCTCGCGGGGCGAGGTGGTGGCGGGTTCGGCGGCGCCCGCGGCCGGATCCGTGGCCGCCGCGACGCCTTCCGCGAGCGCGGGGAGCGAGCCCCGGCCGGACCTTCCGCGCACCGGAACCGAACGTCGGAAACCTCTGCCAGGTGCGGAGACTGATCGGAACGGCTGCCCCGAACCCGGTTTCAGATCCTCCACGTAGGCGTAATGTTCAGGCATGGACCGCCGAATCTTCGGGCTGGAGAACGAGTACGGCGTCACGTGTACGTTCCGGGGCCAGCGCCGGCTGTCCCCCGACGAGGTGGCGCGGTACCTCTTCCGCCGTGTTGTGTCATGGGGCCGCAGCAGCAATGTGTTTCTGCGGAACGGCGCGCGCCTTTATCTGGACGTGGGCTCGCACCCGGAGTACGCCACTCCGGAATGCGACAGCGTGACCGAGCTGGTCACTCACGACAAGTCGGGTGAGCGCATTCTCGAGGGCCTCCTTGTCGACGCGGAACGTCGCCTGCACGAGGAGGGCATCGCGGGCGACGTCTATCTCTTCAAGAACAACACCGACTCGGCCGGAAACTCCTACGGCTGTCACGAGAACTACCTCGTGGCCCGGCACGGGGAGTTCTCCCGACTGGCGGACGTACTCATTCCGTTCCTGGTGACCCGGCAGCTGGTGTGCGGCGCGGGCAAGGTGCTGCAGACCCCGCGCGGCGCCGTCTACTGCGTCAGCCAGCGTGCCGAGCACATCTGGGAGGGCGTCAGCTCCGCGACGACACGCTCGCGCCCCATCATCAACACCCGGGACGAGCCGCACGCGGACGCCGAGCGGTACCGCAGGCTGCACGTCATCGTCGGCGACTCCAACATGTCGGAGACGACGATGCTGCTCAAGGTCGGCGCCACCGACCTGGTGCTGCGTATGATCGAGGCGGGGACGGTGATGCGGGACCTGACGCTGGAGAACCCGATCCGGGCGATCCGCGAGGTCAGCCACGACATCACGGGCCAGCGCAAGGTGCGGCTGGCCAGCGGCCGGGAGGCCTCCGCGCTGGAGGTCCAGCAGGAGTACTTCGACAAGGCGCTGGACTTCTGCGACCGGCGCGGCATCCGCACCGGGCGGGTCGAACAGGTGCTGGAGCTGTGGGGGCGGGCCCTGGAGGCGGTGCGCACCCAGGAGCTGGACAAGATCAACACCGAGATCGACTGGGTGATGAAGTACCAGCTCATCGAGCGGTACCGGAACAAGAACAACATCACGATGTCGCACCCGAGGATCGCTCAGATAGACCTCGCTTACCACGACATCCACCGCCGCCGCGGTCTCTACTACCTGTTGGAGCGCAGCGGCAGGGCGGCCCGTATCTGCAACGATGTCAAGATCTTCGAGGGCAAGTCGGTGCCGCCGCAGACCACCAGGGCCCGGCTGCGCGGCGACTTCATCCGCCGCGCCCAGGAACAGCGCCGGGACTTCACCGTCGACTGGGTGCACCTCAAGCTGAACGACCAGGCGCAGCGCACGGTGCTGTGCAAGGATCCGTTCCGCTCGGTGGACGAGCGGGTGGAGAAGCTGATCGCGGGAATGTGAGCGCGGGGGTGCCACCGGCGCCCCGCCGCGGCGGCACACAGCTGTGCGGAGGGCGGTCCCGAGCTTCCGGGGCCGCCCTCCGCGGCGTCCGTCAGCGTGAGTTGACCGGTGCCGGGCGGCTTTCGTGTCGTGCGCGTCGGGCCTCTCGTTGCTGGGTCGTAGGCTGTCATGACCGCAGGACCATCCCTATACCCGCGAGTGGGACACATGTTGTATATCTCCGGGGGCCCGTCCCCCCGTACCCCCCGAGCCTTCCGGGTGCCGCGCAGTCGCAGCGCGCGCCGTATCGCCGCGCTGCTGGCCGTTCCGCTGCTCGCCGCCTCCGCGGTGGCCTGCGGCGGCGAGGACGGCTCGTCCGACGCCAAGGGCAGCCCCCCGGCGGTGAGCGGATCCTGGGGCAAGAAGCCCAAGATCGAAAAGGGCGAGGGCGACCCGCCCTCCGAGCTCAAGACGAAGGTGCTCAAGCGCGGCGACGGGCAGAAGGTGCAGAAGGGCGACGCGGTCAGCGCGCACTACGTGGGCCAGCTGTGGAACGGCAAGGAGTTCGACAGCAGCTGGAAGCGGAAGACGCCCGCCACCTTCCAGATCGGGACCGGCAAGGTCATCAAGGGCTGGGACGAGGCGCTGGTCGGCAAGAAGACCGGCAGCCGCGTCGAGATCGTCGCCCCGCCGGACAAGGGATACGGCAAGAAGGGGCAGCCGCCGACGATTCCCGGCAACTCCACGCTGGTCTTCGTCGTCGACCTGGAGAAGATCGCCCCGAGCAAGATCGACGGCAAGCCGGTGGACAAGCCGCAGAACCCGCAGCTGCCCAAGGTGAGCACCAAGGTCGAGAAGAACAAGGCCCCCTCGGTCCAGATGCCCAAGGGCAAGGACTCGGCCCCCGACCAGTTGCTGAGCGAAACCGTTGTCCAGGGCGACGGCAAGAAGAAGGTCGGTGCGGACAGCACCATCCTGACCCACTTCACCGCCAAGGCCTGGAAGGGCGGCAAGCAGTTGGACGACACCTGGGCGCAGAACGGTGCGCCGCAGGAGATCCCCGTCGCCCAGATCCCGGGCTGGAAGGAAGGGCTCAAGGGGGCCCAGGCCGGCAGCCGCGTGGTGATCTCGGTGCCGCAGGACGAGTTCCCCAAGGAGCAGCGGAAGCAGTTCAAGGACGGGGTCGTCTTCTCGGTGGACGTGCTCGACGTGAAGTGACCGCTTCCGTGGCAGACTGGCGCGGTTGTCCCGCAGATACGTTCGTAGGAGCAATTTCGTGAGCATCGACAAGCCCGAGGTCGACTTCCCCGAGGGCGAGCCGCCGTCCGACCTGGAGATCCAGGACCTGTGGGAGGGCGACGGGCCCGAGGCCAAGGCCGGGGACAACGTCTCCGTGCACTACGTGGGCGTCTCCTTCTCCACGGGTGAGGAGTTCGACGCCAGCTGGAACCGCGGCAAGCCGCTCCAGTTCCAGCTCGGCGCCGGCCAGGTCATCGAGGGCTGGGACAAGGGCGTTCAGGGCATGAAGGTCGGCGGCCGCCGCCGGCTGACCATCCCCTCGCACCTCGCCTACGGTGAGCGCGGCGCGGGTGGCGGTCGGATCAAGCCCAACGAGACGCTGATCTTCGTCTGCGACCTCATCGCGGTCTGACGGCCGCATATCACATCCAACGGGAGCCCCGCCCACCGCGGGGCTCCCGGCTTTTGCCTCCCGCCGCGCCGGCGGTACGGTCGAGGGCCCAGAACAGCATGAGAGAGGGCACGAGGAACTCATGGCGATCGCCAAGGCCGAGCGGCTGATGAATCTGGCTCTGTGCCTGCTGGGGGCCCGCCGCCCGCTCACCAAGCGCGAGCTGCGCGCGTCGATCGAGGCCTATGTCGAGGCGTACGGCTCGGGAGAGGCAGCGGCGTACGGCTCGGGAGAGGCAGCGGCGTACGGCTCGGGAGAGGCAGCGGCCTACGGCTCGCCGGAGGCGTCCCCGTCCGGTTCGGGGGAGGCGGCCGCGGCCTACGGCCCGGCGGCGGGTTCCACCGGCACCGAGGAGTCCTTCAGCCGGATGTTCGAGCGGGACAAGGACGACCTGCGCGAGCTGGGGCTCGTCATCGACACCGTCGAGAACCTCGACGGGGAGACCGCCTATGTCGCCCGCCGCGACAGCAACCGCCTTCCGCCCATCACCCTGGACGCCGCC
>NZ_JAGPXJ010000007.1:0-134930 GCF_018070605.1 Streptomyces sp. B15 | reverse complement strand
CCCGCTGCCCGGTCGGCCGTCGGCCGGTTCGCCACCGGCCGGTTCGCCGCTGGTCGTGCCGCTGGTCGTGGCTCCGGTGGACGGGTGCTCGTCCCCGTGTGCGTAACGCTCGCTGCCGTGCCGTTCCATCGTCATGTCTCCCCAGAGCTGGTGGCGCGGCCGGCCGGTCGAGAGGGGCCGGTCCGGTGCGCGGCCTCCATTGTCCAGGAAGCGGCGGGACGCGGGGACGGCACCGGCCTGGTTGTCATGGCTTCGCCAGAATGCCGGACTGTCCGGACCGGGACCCGGCCGCCCGGGAGCCGCCCGGCGCGGGGGTCTCGATGGCGAGGATCCGGTGCAGCCGAGTGGCCACCAGCAGGCGCTGCATCTGCGGGGGCACCTCACGCAGGACGAGTCTGCGGCCGCACCGTCCCGCGCGGCGGTGGGCGCCCATGATGACACCGAGGCCCGTGGCGTCCCACGAGTCGAGCTCGGCGAGATCCAGCACGAGGTCGCCGTCGCCCGAGTCGACAGCCGCGTGCAGAACCGTACGGGCGTCCGCCGCGCTGCGGACGTCAAGACGACCTCCGACGACCAGCTCGGCGTGGTCGCCCCTGATGTGCATATGCGCTCCCGGAGTGGTTCCGTCGTTTGTTGGCGCTTTGCGCGTGTTGCAACCCGCCGCGGGGACCTGCACGGGGTGCGGCCCCCTTCACCACAGATGACTGGTGCCGCAGCGGTGGAGTTGCCGTCCGTGTCCTGACCGATACCGGATTTCACTCAGGTGAGTGGGCGCCGGCAGCGGCCCGGTCACCGGATGTGCCGGTGGCGCGGACCGTCGGTTCCGCCAGGCACGCGCCGAGGAGAGGAGCAACCACCGGCAACCAGGCCGACGGCAGGGCGTGGGGTACGACCACCGTGTCCGGGCGCCCCGTGCGGCGGCTCAGTGCGGGTAGAAGCCCTGCCCGCTCTTGCGGCCCAGGTCGCCGGCGTCGACCATGCGGCGCATCAGCTCCGGCGGGGCGAACTTGGCGTTCTGGGACTCGGTGTGGATGTTCTCGGTGGCGTGCAGCAGGATGTCGACACCGGTCAGGTCGGCGGTGGCCAGCGGACCCATGGCGTGGCCGAAGCCGAGCCGGCAGGCGGTGTCGATGTCCTCCGCCGAGGCGACGCCGGACTCGTAGAGCTTGGCGGCCTCCACCACGAGCGCGGAGATGAGGCGGGTGGTGACGAAGCCCGCGACGTCCCGGTTGACGACGACGCAGGTCTTGCCGACGGACTCGGCGAACTCCCGGGCGGTGGCGAGGGTTTCGTCGCTGGTCTTCAGGCCGCGCACCAGCTCGCACAGGGCCATCATGGGCACCGGCGAGAAGAAGTGCGTGCCGACGACCCGCTCCGGCCGGCTGGTGGCCGCCGCGATCTTGGTGATGGGGATGGCGGAGGTGTTGGAGGCGAGTACGGTCCGGTCATCGACCAGTTTGTCGAGGGCGGCGAAGATCTCCCGCTTGACCTCGATCTTCTCGAAGACGGCCTCGACGACGACATCCGCCTCGGCCGCCGCGTCCAGGTCCGTTGTGGTGGTGATACGGGCCAGGGCCGCCTCCGCGTCGGCGGCGGCGAGCTTCCCCTTGGCGACGAACTTCTCGTACGACGCCTTGATCCCGTCGGTACCACGGGCGAGCGCCTCGTCCGTCACATCGCGGAGCGTCACGTCCCAGCCCGCCTGAGCGGAGACCTGTGCGATTCCGGAGCCCATGAGTCCGGCTCCGATGACGGCGAGCTTCTTCGCCACGTTCTTCACCCTCACTTCGTCGCGCCGGGCCGCGCTCCCGCCCTCGGGGGTAGCGCCCCGTGCCTTGTGAATGACCGTCCGTTGGGCGGACATTAGCGCCTTACGCCGGAGCGTGGGGGACGAAGAGACACGTATCACGTCTCACATGGCGGACGTCACACGGTGGGGCGACGCGGGCTCGGGACGGCTCACCGGCCGGGCTTCGTCGCGTAGTTGAGGAACTCGTCGGTGACGAACGACTCGAAGGCCTCCAGTTTGGCGAGCGCGTCGCGGGCGGCCTGTTCGGGTGAGGTTCCATCGGCGATGCTCAGCGTGGCGCCCCGGGTCACGAGGTTGACCAGGTTCACCAGTTCGTAGGCGACGAGCTCGGGCATCGGATCGCCGGGGGCCGCGTCGGTCTCGGCGGCCAGGGTCTCCCGCAGCCGGTCGGCGGTGCGGTGGTGCAGCACCATCAGCCGGGCCACCAGCGCGGGGGACTCACGCACGACGCGCATGAAGTCGCCGAAGCCCTCCCGGATACCCGCGTACAGGTTCTGCTCGGCGATGTCCTGGCGCAGCCTGCCCAGTACGGCGGTGGCGGCGGACCGGCCCGGCTCGCGGTCGCGCACCAGGGCGGCGGCGCGGTCGACCATCTCCTCCTCGCGGTCGAAGAAGAGGTCCTCCTTGGCCGGGAAGTAGTTGTAGACCGTGTTGACCGAGACGTCGGCCGCCTCGGCGATCTCGGCGATGGTGACCGCGTCGAAACCGCGCGCCAGGAACAGCCCGGTGGCGATGTCGGAGATCCGCTGACGGGTCTCGCGCTTCTTCCGTTCTCTTCGGCCCTCTGGGGCGGTGGTGGCCATGGCCCCATCGTAGGTCAGGGTGGGGTCTCTCAAATTTTGGGGAGGTTGCAAGTTTTCAGTGACTCTGTTTTTCTGGAGCCATGCCAGCAGCCATCCACACCGCCGGGCTGACCCGGGCCTTCCACACCACATCGCGCACCGTCGAGGCCGTACGCGGCATCGACCTGACCGTCGAGCAGGGCGAGATCCTCGGCTTCCTCGGCCCCAACGGAGCGGGCAAGACCACCACGCTCCGCATGCTCACCACGCTGCTGCCGCCCACCTCGGGCACCGCGACGGTCGCGGGCCACGACCTGATCGCGGACCCCACCGGCGTACGGAGGCGCATCGGCTACGTCGCACAGTCCGGCGGGGTCGACCCCACCGTCAGCGTCCGCGAGGAGCTGACCACCCAGGGCAGGCTCTACCGGCTCGGCAGGTCCGAAGCCGCCCGCCGCACCGCCGAGCTGGCGGAAGAACTCGATCTGGCCGCCCTGCTCGACCGCCCCTGCGGCGCCCTGTCCGGCGGCCAGCGGCGCCGACTGGACATCGCCATGGCCCTCACCCACGAACCCGTGCTGCTCTTCCTCGACGAGCCGACGACCGGACTCGACCCCGGCAGCCGCGCCGACCTGTGGCAGCTGGTCGGGCGGCTGCGCGACGAGCGCGGCATGACCGTCTTCCTGACCACGCACTACCTGGACGAGGCCGACGCGCTCGCCGACCGGCTGGTGATCGTGGACGACGGCCGCGTCGTCGCGCAGGGCACCCCGACCGAGCTCAAGCAGCGCCACGCCGGCTCGGCCGACGCCGGCCTGCAGGACGCCTTCATCGCCCTGACCGGGCGCAGGACCGAACGAGAGGCGGAACAGACGCCCATCGCCGTCTGACCCGAACACCACCGCTCCCACCGCCTCCACAGAGCTCCGCAGCCGCGCGCTCAGCGCGTTCCGGGCGCGCTGCGCGCCCGTGCGCCCGTGCGCTCCCCACGGTCTCCCTAGAGAACGGACAACCCTCCTGTGTCCCACCTGCTGACAGACACCGGCATCATCGCCGGGCGCTACATCCGGCAGACGGCAGCATCCAAACTCGGGCTGGTCTTCGGGCTGCTCCAGCCGCTGCTCTTCCTCGTCTTCTTCGGCCCGCTGCTGGAGGGCCTCCACCTCGGCGGGGACGGCGACTCCTGGCAGCTGCTGGTGCCCGGCCTCCTCGTCCAGCTCGGCCTGTTCTCCTCCGCCTTCGCCGGGTTCAACATCCTCATCGAGAAACAGCACGGCGTGGTGGAGAGGATGCGGGTGACGCCCGTCAGCAGGCTGGCCCTGCTGCTGGGGCGTCTGATCCGCGACGTCCTCCAGCTGTTCGTGCAGTCCTTGCTGCTCGTCCTGGTCGGCGTCGCACTGGGGCTGCGCGCACCGGTGGCCGGGGTGCTGCTGGGCTTCCTCCTGGTGGGCCTGCTCGCCGCTTCGCTCGCCTCGCTGTCGTACGCGCTGGCGATGCGGGTCGGCTCGCCACAGGAGTTCGCGCCCGTCATCAACTCCCTCAACATGCCGGCGATGCTGCTGTCCGGAATCCTGCTGCCGATGGCGCTGGCGCCGGGCTGGCTGGACACGCTCTCGCGCTTCGTACCGTTCCGGTACGTCGTCGACGCGGTACGCGACGCCTTCACCGGGCACTACACGGACGGCTCGCTGGCCCTCGGCGCGGCCGTCGCCGCCGCGCTGGCCCTCGTCTCACTGGGGCTGGGCACCCGGGTCTTCCGCCGGGTCTCCGCATAGGGGGCAACCCCGAACGCAGGGGTCGAGGCCGTCGGGCCGGCGGAGGGACGGGGGCAGCCTCGGCCCCCGCGTGCGAGGTCCCCATTACGCTCGCAGCATGGTTAACCTCACGCGGATCTACACCCGAACCGGCGACAAGGGCACCACAGCGCTCGGCGACATGAGCCGCACCGCCAAGACCGACTCCCGTATCGCGGCGTACGCCGACGTCAACGAGGCGAACGCCGCGATCGGGGTCGCGCTGGCCATGGGCGAGCTGGACGAGGAGATCCGTACCGTCCTGCTGCGGGTGCAGAACGACCTGTTCGACGTGGGCGCCGATCTGTCCACACCGGTGGTGGACAACCCCGAGTTCCCGCCGCTGCGCGTCGAGCAGGCCTACATCGACAAGCTGGAGGCCGACTGCGACCACTTCCTCGAAGGGCTGGAGAAGCTGCGCTCCTTCATCCTTCCGGGCGGTACGCCGGGCGCGGCGCTGCTGCACCAGGCGTGCACCGTCGTCCGCCGCGCGGAGCGCTCCACCTGGGCGGCGCTGGAAGAGCACGGCGAGACGATGAACCCGCTGACCGCGACCTACCTCAACCGCCTCTCCGACCTGCTGTTCATCCTCGCCCGGGCGGCCAACAAGGCGGTCGGTGACGTGCTGTGGGTGCCTGGCGGAGAGCGATGAGCCCACCCGAGCGGGGACTGCCCGCCCTGCTGATGGACCTGGGCGGCGTCCTGGTGGAGGACAAGCTGCCGGCCGCCGCCGCCAAGTGGTCGGCCCGACTGGGCATCGCCGAGCGGGACTTCGTCACGGCCGTCTACGCGGGCAACGACACGGAGGTGCTCGTGGGGCGGATGAGCGGCACCGCCTGGTGGTCCGTCGTGCGCGAACGGCTCGCGCTGGATGCGGCCGGCCTCGACGAGCTGCGCCGCGATCTGGCGGCCACCCCCGTGTGGGACCGGGAGCTGCTCGACGCGGTGGCCGCGCTGCGGGGCCGGGCCCGTACCGCGTTCGTCAGCAACGCCTGGCCGGACGCCCGCCCCAACCTGGCCGCGAACCTGTCCGTCGTCGACGAGGTGGTGCTCTCCTGCGAGGTGGGCTTCGCCAAGCCGGATCCGCGCATCTACACCCACACGCTCCATCTGCTGGGGGTCGCCGCGCAGGACGCGCTGTTCGTCGACGATGTCCCGGAGAACGTCGAGGCCGCCCGTGCCCTGGGCATGGCGGGGCATCTCCACACGGACTCCGCCCGGACCCGCGCCGTCCTCGACAGGTTCGCCGCCCGGCTGCCCCGGCCCGACGAACCCTGACCGGAAGTCAGCGGGTACTGTGCCCCGCATGGCAATACCGGGGGCCCAGCCGCAGCAGCCGTACTCACAGCAACCCACATCGACCGCGACGCCCGCGTACCAGTTCAACCCGTACGCACAGCCGCAGACTCCGCCCCCCGGTCCGCCCGGGCCTCCCGGACAGCCGCCGGGCGGGCCGGTGCGCGGCGGCGGTCCACGCTGGCTGTGGGCGCTGGGCGGCGTGGTGGTTGCCTCGGTCACCTGGGCCGCGACGCTGATGGCCACCGGCGCGCTGGACAAGGGCACCTCCGACTCGGCCGCGGCCGACTTCAAGGGCTACCGCTTCCACCACGACATGTGCGAGACGGCGAAGCTCAAGTCCTTCCAGCAGGAGTACCGGATCCAGGAGTCCTCCTCGGACGATCCGGACGGCTACTCCTCGCGGCAGAAGGGCCTCGACGTCAGCCGGTGCAGCCGCACGCTGATCGAGCACGGCGAGACCTCGAAGACTCCCCCGACCACCTATGTCTCGACCACGGTGACGTGGCACAAGAAGAGCGACCCCGCGCCCGAGTTCGCCTCCGAGCAGCGGACGTGGGAGGACCAGAAGACCGGCACGTACCAGTACGAGGTCTCCCCCGTCGACGGCTTCGGTGACGAGGCGTACCTGATCAAGGAGGAGCGCGGCGACAGCCTGGGCCGGCTCATGCTGGAGGTGCGTGCCGGGTGGATGACGTACGAGATGAGCTGGAGCTGGTTCGGCGGCGGCATCGACGAGGACTTCGAGCCACCGTCCGAGAAGACCGTGACCGGCTGGATGAAGAAGGACACCCGCGCCACGCTGGCGGCGCTCAAGAAGCCCGACTCCAAGAAGGCCCCCGGCCGCGACCCGGGCGCCTAGCCTGCCTTCCCCGGCGGGGCCGCCCCTCGGTCGAGCGGGCGGCGGCCCTCCGGCCGGCGGCCCTCACGCCGTGGTGATGTTCCGCTCGATCCACTCCACCCCGAAGCGCACCAGCTCCGCCGCCTCGAACAGATGGCTGTCGGCGGCGCCGACCCGGCCGCGCACGCCGATGCCCGCCGCGAGCGCTTCCTGGGCGATGACGGTGAACGGCCAGACGCCCTCGGGCACCACCTGCCCGTAGTCGAACGCCTCGTCCTCGGTGTCGATGTCCTGGTAGCGCTGCCAGACCCGGGTGCCGTCGGCGTCCAGGACCGGTACCTCGTAGGTGAGGCGGCGCTTGCCCGGCGCCTGGGCCAGCGCCTCGGCGTGGTGCAGGACCGTGAGCGTGTCGAGAGGGGCGCCCAGCAGCAGGACCCGGCCACCGGTGGCGACGAGCCTGCCGAGCGGCCCCTGGGCGCCGTACGGATCGTCCCAGGGCAGGTGGGAGACCAGCGCCTCGGCCCGGGCCCCGAGCGCCACGAAGCTGTCGGGATGCCGGGTGCGCAGTGCGCCCGGCATACGGCGCAGCGCCTCGGGCAGGCGTCCGTTGTCGTGCGTCCCCTCGCTCAGCTCGGGGTCGTAGGCGGGGTGTTCGGCCCGTACGGCCTCCCGCCACGGTGCGGGCCAGTCGGTGAAGTCGTGCGGAGGCGCGTCGTTCCAGCCGCTGTAGACGAGCAACGTGCCCTTCTCCCCCAGCACCTCCCGCAGCGCGGCGATGACAGTCAGCGGGCCGCCGGGCACATAGCCGAGCGCCGAGAGCGCGGTGTGGAACATCAGGGTGTCACCGGGCCGCAGGCCCAGTCCGGACAGTTCCCGGACCAGCCTGCTGCGGTTGACCGGTCCGCCGGAGCGGGCCATCAGTGCGCGTTCGTCCATCCGGCGAGCGTAGAAGGAGCAGCCGGGGCCGGGCTCACGATTATTTCCGGACATCCGGGTCGAGCGCCACGCGCTGCGGGGACGACCGCTCCGCCTCCGGCCGGTCCGCGGCTTCGCCCTGCTCACCCCGCCCGCCCTGCTCGCCCCGCTCGGCCCACTCGACCTCGCGCTGTTTCTGCTGCTCGCCCTGCTTCGGCTGCTTGGGCCACACCGTGTAGCTGAGCGCGATGATCAGACTGATCCCGATCACGAAACCCATCCGGGTCTGCCACTGGCGCAGCGGTTCGGCCTGGGAGGCGTCCCCCACGTACCAGATCGCGGCTTGCAGCAGTCCGGCCGCGATGACGGCGGCGCCGATGGCACGCGCCCCCATCTTCCACTCGTGCACGGCTCGCGCCGTGCCGTAGCGGGGCGGTTTGGCCGGGCGCGGTCCCCTGCCCAGCAGATGCGCGGCATGGCCGTCCGCCCACTTGATCATGTAGTGCCCGTGCGTGGCGGTGAAACCGATGTAGACGGCGGCGAGTCCGTGCTTGAAATCGGGCTCCGCGCCGTTGCGCAGATCGATCGCGGTGACGATCAGCAGCACGACCTCCAGCAGCGGCTCGCACAGCAGCACCGCCGCGCTCGTACGCGGCATCCGTGCGAGGTAGCGCAGCGCGAGGCCCACCGCGAGCAGCACCCAGAAGCCGACCTCGCAGGCGATGATCAACGTCACGATCACGATTGAACGCCCTCCTGGCGTATCCCATGGCGGGAGTGGTGGCGGAATCGCCGCCGGTCGTCGCCCCCTCTCCGGTGCCGGACGCGACGACCGGACGCGTATCCCCACCCTCTCGCCGCGGGACCGCCCGGGGCGTCGTCGTCCGAGACGATTTACCGCGCTGCCGGCTGCATCGAAAGATGCAGTCGCAGGGCGCCGGCGCTCGACCGGGCGAGGGACACCCGCGCCGCGGGGACTCGGGAGAATGGAGCCATGACCACCGCAGCCGCCGCACCGTGGATCCGCACGCTCCGTGGCCTGCGCCCTAATCAGGACGATGTGCTGGTCGCGGTGTCCGGGGCCGCAGGCGGTCTGCTGCTGTGGGCGTTCGGTCTCACCAGCGCCCCACTGTGGGAACGCGGCCCGCGCTGGCTGGTGCTGCTGCCGCTCGCCGTGCTGTGTCTGGCCTCACTGCTGCGCCGTACGGGACAGCCGTATGTGCTGTACGTCGGCATCGCGGCGCAGGTGGCCGATCTGCTGGTGGGCTCGTTGCTGGCGACGCTGATCCTGTTCACCGATGTGCTCTACGCCGCCGTGCTGTACGGATCGCCCCGCCTCTCCCGCGGGGTGATCCGGGGTTCGGTGGTGGTGACCGTCCTGGTCACGGCGGGACTGCTGATCGCTTTCCAGAAGGCCGAACTGCTGCTGGTCGGGGCTGCCTGCGCCGGTGTGCTGGTGGTGCCCACCAGCACCGGGGAGGCCATCCGCAGCCACCGGGAGAAGGCGTCCGCCGAACGCCAGCGGGCCGAGCAGACGGCCCTCCTCGCGGAGCTGGACCGCAAGCAGGCGGTCAACGGCGAACGCGCCCGGATGGCGCGCGAGCTGCACGACGTGGTCGCCAACCATCTCTCGGCCATCGCCATCCACTCCTCGGCCGCCCTCTCCTTCCCGGAGTCCGGCGACAGCGCGGGCGCCACCCGCGAAGCCCTGGGCGTCATCCGCGAGAACAGTGTGCAGGGGCTGGCCGAGATGCGCCGCCTCATCGGCCTGCTGCGCAACGCGAGCGGCTCCGAGGAACCGGCGGCCGCTCCCTCGCTCGACGGGCTGGACGCCCTCCTGGCCCGCGCCGGGGCCATGGCGGGAGACGGCCGTACGTTCACACTGGCGGACCGCCGCGCCAAGGGTGAGCGGCTGCCCGCACCGGTGGAGCTG
Organism: Streptomyces sp. B15; assembly: GCF_018070605.1. Lineage (NCBI taxonomy): Bacteria > Bacillati > Actinomycetota > Actinomycetes > Kitasatosporales > Streptomycetaceae > Streptomyces > Streptomyces sp. B15. The sequence continues at coordinate 125,560 of NZ_JAGPXJ010000007.1, read as the reverse complement.
GCCGCCTACCGCGTGGTCCAGGAAGCGGTCACCAACGCGCTCAAGCACGCGGCCCCGGGCAACGTCACCGTGGAACTCGACCGGAATGCCCGCCCCGACCACCTCGGTATCCGGGTCACCAGTCCGCTGGACGACGATCCGGTGGACGACGGCTCGCCCCGCGCGCCCGGAGCCGGCGCGGGGCTGGTCGGGATGCGCGAGCGGGTGGAGCTGCTGGAGGGCCGACTGACGGCAGGGCCTGCGACCGGCGCCGACGGCGTGCGGGTCTGGCAGGTGCACGCGGTGCTGCCCGCACCGCACGAGACGGACACGGTCACCGACGAGTCCGGCGCAGCACGCCGGCCCGAACACAGGGAGACGAACCAGTGACAGCTGACCGAGCCATCCGGGTGCTGGTCGCCGAGGATCAGCAGGCCGTGCGCGCGGGAATCGTGCTCATCCTGCGCAACGCGCCCGGTATCGAGGTGGTCGGTGAGGCAGGTGACGGGGAAGAGGCGGTGCGGCTTACCCGCGAGCTGGCTCCTGACGTGGTGCTCATGGACATTCAGATGCCCCGTCTGGACGGGGTGACGGCCACCCGGCACATCACCGCTGACGGCCTCGCCGACGTCCTGGTGCTCACCACGTTCGACCTCGACGAGTACGTCTTCGGCGCACTGCGCGCGGGCGCGGCCGGCTTTCTGCTCAAGGACAGCGAGGCGGCGGCGGTGGTGGAGGCGGTCCGTACGGTCGCGCGCGGCGAAGGCATGATCGCGCCTGCCGTGACCCGCCGCCTGATCGCCGAGTTCGCGGGGGCGTCGGCGCCGGGCGGTCCGCAGGCCTCCCGTTGGGCCACGGAGCCGCCGGCCGGACTGGCCGAACTCACCCGCCGCGAGCGGCAGGTCCTCGGCTGTCTGGGCGAGGGGCTGTCGAACTCCGAGATCGCCACCCGCCTCACCATGGCGGAGGCCACCGTCAAATCCCACGTCAGCAGGCTGCTCGCCAAGCTGGAGCTGCGCAGCCGCACCCAGGCCGCCGTACTGGCCCAGGAGTGGGGCATCGGGCCCGGGTAGCCGGGGCCTAGGCCACGTTGACGCGCTGACCGGGAGGGGCGGCCTCCAGCCAGGCGAGGAAGCCGGTGAGGGCGTCCTCGCTCAGCGCCAGCTCCACCCGTACCCGCTCCGGGCCCACGGCGCAGGCGAGCACCACGGCGTCGGAGAGCAGCGCCTGCTCCTCCTCGCCCAGCGGGGAGCGACGTTCGAGAACATCAATGGCCCCGCGCACCAGATGGCGGCGGGGCCGGGGGGCATAGGAGAAGACGCGGAACCATTCGATGCGGTCCCCGTTGTAGCGGGCGATTCCGTACGCCCACCCTTTTCCTTTGGGGTCGACGGCCTCTGTCTCGGAGACGGCCCAGCGCAGATTGCAGTCGAACGTACCGCCGGATCGCTGGATGAGCCGTCGGCGTACCCCGAAGGCGAAGAGTCCCGCCATCACCAGCAGGACGACCACGCCGCACAGCAACAGAGCGAGGACCATCTTCACCGACCTCCTCGCTCTCTCCGGGACCTGCCGAGCGACAAGTCTCTCAAACCCTGCTGTATGGCTTCAGCCGCGGACGGACCCGGATAATTCCGGGACCACCCGCGGCTGAGGGTCGTCGTGCGCCGAGTGTGACGCGACAAACGTCAGCGTGCGGCCGTCACCGCTCGCAGTCGGACATCGGCACGCTTCTCGGCGTCCTCGTCGGCCTTGGACTTGGCGTCCTGCAGCGCGCGCTCCGCCCGCTCGACATCGATCTCGTCGGTCAGCTCCGCGACCTCGGCGAGCAGCGAGAGCTGGTTGTCGGCGAAGGAGATGAACCCGCCGTGCACCGCGGCGACGACGGTGCCGTTGCCGCTCTCGCCCGTCGTACGGATGGTGACCGGGCCGGACTCCAGCACGCCGAGCAGCGGCTGATGGCCGGGCATGACACCGATATCACCCGAGGAGGTGCGCGCGACGACCAGGCTGGCCTCGCCGGACCAGACCTTGCGGTCGGCGGCGACCAACTCGACGTGCAGCTCAGCCACTGTGGCTCCTCAGACTGGGATGGGGAAAGGATAAGGGGTGCGGCGCGGGGGCGGGTACTGGCACCCGCCCCCGCCCCGGAGCACAACCGGCGCACATCCGCGTACGGCCGTTCGCGACCGTGCGCCGAGGCGCAAACGGCGCACCGCGGCTCGGGAGTCCGACGTCAGGAGACGCCGAGCTCCTTCGCCTTGGCCTTGAGGTCGTCAAGGCCACCGCACATGAAGAACGCCTGCTCGGGGAAGTGGTCGTACTCGCCGTCGGCGATCGCGTTGAAGGCCGCGATCGACTCGTCCAGCGGCACGTCCGATCCGTCGAGACCGGTGAACTGCTTGGCCGCGTGGGTGTTCTGCGACAGGAAGCGCTCGATACGGCGGGCGCGGGACACCGTGAGCTTGTCCTCCTCGGACAGCTCGTCGATGCCGAGGATGGAGATGATGTCCTGCAGGTCCTTGTACTTCTGCAGGATCCCCTTGACGCGCTCGGCGCAGTCGTAGTGCTCCTGGGAGACGAAGCGCGGGTCCAGGATCCGGGAGGTGGAGTCCAGCGGGTCCACCGCCGGGTAGATGCCCTTCTCCGAGATCGGACGCGACAGAACGGTGGTGGCGTCCAGGTGCGCGAAGGTGGTCGCGGGCGCCGGGTCGGTCAGGTCGTCCGCGGGCACGTAGATCGCCTGCATCGAGGTGATGGAGTGACCACGGGTCGAGGTGATGCGCTCCTGGAGCACACCCATCTCGTCCGCCAGGTTCGGCTGGTAGCCCACCGCGGAGGGCATCCGGCCGAGCAGGGTGGAGACCTCGGAACCGGCCTGGGTGAAGCGGAAGATGTTGTCGATGAAGAACAGCACGTCCTGCTTCTGCACATCGCGGAAGTACTCCGCCATGGTCAGACCGGCCAGCGCCACGCGCAGTCGCGTCCCCGGGGGCTCGTCCATCTGACCGAAGACCAGCGCGGTCTGCGGGAGCACGCCGGAGTCGGCCATCTCCTCGATCAGGTCGTTGCCCTCACGGGTGCGCTCGCCCACACCGGCGAACACGGAAACGCCCTCGTGCAGCTTGGCCACACGCATGATCATTTCCTGGATGAGGACGGTCTTGCCGACGCCCGCGCCGCCGAACAGGCCGATCTTTCCGCCCTTGACGTACGGGGTCAGCAGGTCGACGACCTTCAGACCGGTCTCGAACATCTCGGTCTTGGACTCGAGCTGGTCGAAGGCGGGGGCCTTGCGGTGGATGGACCACCGCTCGGTCACCTCGGACTCGGCCTCCGGCTCGTTGAGGATCTTGCCGAGGGTGTTGAAGACCCGGCCCTTGGTCACGTCGCCGACGGGCACGGTGATGCCCGCGCCGGTGTCGGTCACCGGGGCCTGGCGGACCAGGCCGTCGGTCGGCTCCATGGAGATGGCGCGGACCAGACCCTCACCGAGGTGCTGGGCAACCTCCAGGGTCAGGGTCTTCCGCTTGCCGTCCTCGGCCGGGTCGAGCACCTCGACCGTCAGCGCCTGGTAGATGTCCGGCATGGCGTCGACGGGGAACTCCACGTCGACGACCGGGCCGATGACCCGGGCGACGCGGCCCGTCGCAGCGGCCGTCTCAACAGTGGTGGTCATGGTTAGCGGTCACTCCCCGCGTTAGCGTCAGCCAGCGCGCTCGCCCCACCGACGATCTCGCTGATTTCCTGGGTGATGTCGGCCTGGCGGGCCGCGTTGGCAAGCCGCGTCAGCGACTTGATGAGCTCTTCGGCGTTGTCGGTCGCGGACTTCATCGCCCGCCGCGTGGCGGCGTGCTTGGACGCTGCTGCCTGCAGCAGGGCGTTGTAGACACGCGACTCGACGTACCGCGGCAGCAGCGCGTCCAGCACATCCTCGGCCGAGGGCTCGAACTCGTACAGCGGCAGGACGACGGCACTGCCCTTGGCGGTGCCCTCGCCGTCGCCGGGCGACTCGGTGCCCTGGTCGAGGGAGAGCGGCAGCATCCGGGCGTCCACCGCGGTCTGCGTCATCATCGAGACGAACTCGGTGTAGACGATGTGCAGCTCGTCCACACCGCCGTCCGCGGCCTGCGCCTGTACCGCCTCGATCAGCGGTGCTGCCACGGCCTTCGCGTCCGCGTAGGTCGGGTTGTCGGTGAAGCCGGTGAACGACTCCTTGACGACCCGGTTGCGGAAGCCGTAGTAGGCCACGCCCTTGGTACCGACGATGTAGCTGTCGATCTCCTTGCCCTCGGCGGCCAGCCGGGTGTTCAGCTGCTCGGCCGCCTTGATGGCGTTGGAGTTGTAGCCGCCGGCCAGACCGCGGTCGCTCGTGATGAGCAGCACCGCGGCCCGCTTCGGCTGCTCCGCCTCGGTCAGCAGCGGGTGCTTGGCGTCGGAACCCTGCGCGACGGCGGTGACCGCGCGGGTCAGCTCCTTCGCGTACGGCTCGGACGCTGCCACCTTGCGCTGCGCCTTGATGATGCGCGAGGCGGCGATCATCTCCATCGCCCGGGTGATTTTCTTGGTCGCAGAGACGGACTTGATCCGCCGCTTGTAGACCCTGAGCTGGGCACCCATGCTCAGCCCTCGCCCAGCAGCTTGCCGTCCGAGGTCTCGAACTGCTTCTTGAACTTGTCGACCGCGTCGCTCAGGGCCTGGATCGTGTCGTCCGACATCTTCGCGCCCTCGCGGATGCCGGTCATCAGGGCCTGCTCCTCGCGGTGCATGTAGTCCAGCAGCTCGCGCTCGAAGCGTCGGATGTCCTCGACCGGGACGTCGTCCATCTTGCCGTTGGTGCCGGACCAGATGGAGACGACCTGGTCCTCGGTGGCGAACGGCGCGTACTGCGGCTGCTTGAGCAGCTCGACCATGCGCTTACCGCGCTCCAGCGACGCCTTGGACGCGTCGTCCAGGTCGGAACCGAAGGCGGCGAACGCCTCCAGCTCGCGGTACTGGGCCAGGTCCACCCGGAGCGAACCGGTGATCTGGCGGATGGCCCGGTGCTGGGCCGAGCCACCGACGCGGGAGACGGAGATACCGACGTTCAGCGCCGGGCGCTGGCCCGCGTTGAACAGGTCGGACTCCAAGAAGCACTGCCCGTCGGTGATGGAGATGACGTTGGTCGGAATGAACGCCGAGACGTCGTTGGCCTTCGTCTCGACGATCGGCAGACCGGTCATCGAGCCCTTGCCCATGTTGTCCGAGAGCTTGGCGCAGCGCTCCAGCAGCCGGGAGTGCAGGTAGAAGACGTCACCCGGGTAGGCCTCACGGCCCGGCGGGCGGCGCAGCAGCAGCGAGACGGCACGGTAGGCGTCGGCCTGCTTGGACAGGTCGTCGAAGACGACCAGCACGTGCTTGCCCTGGTACATCCAGTGCTGACCGATGGCCGAGCCGGTGTAGGGGGCGATGTACTTGAAGCCGGCCGGGTCGGACGCCGGGGCGGCGACGATCGTCGTGTACTCCAGCGCACCGGCCTCCTCCAGCGCGCCGCGCACGGACGCGATGGTGGAGCCCTTCTGGCCGACGGCGACGTAGATGCAGCGGACCTGCTTGTCCGGGTCGCCCGAGCGCCAGTTGTCGCGCTGGTTGATGATCGTGTCGACGCACAGCGCGGTCTTGCCGGTCTGACGGTCGCCGATGACGAGCTGGCGCTGGCCACGGCCGATCGGGGTCATGGTGTCGACGGCCTTGTAGCCGGTCTCCATGGGCTCGTGCACCGACTTGCGCTGCATGACCGTGGGGGCCTGCAGCTCCAGGGCGCGGCGGCCCTCGGCCTCGATCTCGCCGAGGCCGTCGATCGGGGCACCCAGCGGGTCGACGACACGGCCGAGGTAGCCGTCGCCGACCGGGACCGACAGGACCTCGCCGGTCCGCTGCACCGACTGGCCCTCTTCGATGCCGCTGAACTCACCGAGGACGACCGCACCGATCTCGCGCTCCTCGAGGTTGAGGGCGAGGCCGAGGGTGCCGTCCTCGAACTTCAGCAGCTCGTTCGCCATGGCCGAGGGCAGCCCCTCGACCTTCGCGATGCCATCGCTGGCAGCGCTGACCGTACCGACCTCTTCGCGCGAGGCCGCGTCCGGCGTGTACGACTGGACAAAGTTCTCCAGCGCGTCCCGGATCTCATCCGGCCGGATCGTGAGCTCCGCCATCTGGGTTCCCTGCTCTCCTTGTTGGGCCCGTAAGTTCCTTCGGGCTCCGGGGGGTGACTCGGTGACTCCCCCGACTCCCTTGTACGGCCCAACTCGGGCCGCGTTCGTGCTTGTTGAGTTGGTTGGCGCTCAGCGCCGGGTCCTGCTGCGGCTGCCTCAGCCCGCCATCCGCCGCTGGGTCTCGTCCAGCCGGTCGGCGATGGAGCCGTTGATGACCTCGTCGCCCACCCGCACCGTGATCCCGCCGAGGACCTCAGGGTCCACGTCCAGGTTCAGATGCACCTGGCGCCCGTACAGCTTGGCCAGCGCCGCGCCCAGGCGCCGCTTCTGCCCGTCGCTGAGCGGCACCGCGGAGGTGACGACGGCGACCGAACGGTTACGGCGCTCGGCTGCGAGCTGGGACAGCGCTTCGAGCCCACCATCAAGGCTACGTCCCCGCGGCTGGGTCACCAGCCGGGTGACCAGACGCTCGGTGGCCGGCCTGACCCGGCCGTCCAGCAGCTGGTGCACCAGGGTGCGCTTGGCCTCGGCCTGGGCCGTGCGGCTGGCCAGCGCCGCACGCAGGTCCGGCGAGGAGGCCGCGGTCCGCCCGAAGCGGAACAGCTCGTCCTCGACGTCGTCCAGCGAGCCGTCCCGCTCGGCCGCGATCAGGTCGGCCAGGTCGGCCAGCTCCTCGACGGCGTCGACCAGGTCACGCGGCGCGGACCAGCGGGAGCGGACCATGCCGGAGACCAGGTCGGCGGCCGGGCCGCTGAGCCGGCTGCCGAGCACCTGCCGCACCAGCGACGCCTTGGCCTCGCCGTCCTTCGCCGGGTCGGTGAGGACCCGGCGCAGCGAGACCTCACGTTCCAGCAGCGCCGTGACGGCGGCGAGCTCGTCGGCGAGGGCCGCGGCGTCGACCGACGTGGAGTCGGTCAGCGCGGTCAGGCTCTCGCGCGCGGCGGCAAGCGCCTGGCGGCTCGCACCGTTCATCGGGCGGCTCCGCTGGCGTCGGCCTCGGCAGCCTCTTCGAGCCCGTCGAGGAAGCGGTCGATGACACGGCTCTGCCGGGCGTGGTCCTCCAGGGACTCGCCGACGAGCTTGCCGGCCAGGTCGGTGGCGAGCTTGCCCACGTCCTGGCGGAGCGTGTGCGCGGCCTGCTTGCGATCGGCCTCGATCTGGGCGTGGCCGGCGGCGATGATCTCCTCACGCTGCCGCTGGCCCTCGGCGCGCATCTCGGCGATGAGCGCGGCGCCCTGTTCCTGTGCCTCGGCACGCAGCCGGGCGGCCTCATGGCGGGCCTCGGCGAGCTGGTCCTTGTACTGCTGCAGTACGTCGGCAGCTTCCTGCTGAGCCGCCTCGGCCTTCTCGATGCCGCCCTCAATGGCTTCACGACGCTCTTCCAGCACCTTGTTGATGCTCGGAAGGAGCTTCTTCCACAGGAAGAAGAAGACGATGGCGAATGCGATCAGGCCGATGACCAGCTCTGGGATCGGCGGAACGAGCGGGTTCTGCGGAACCTCGGTCTCCGCCATGTGTACCAGGGCGTTCACGTCAGTGCCTTCCGTCGGAAATGGGTTCGTTCGCTCGGTACGTCAGGAGCGGAAGATGAAGCCCATGACGATGCCGATGAGGGCCAGCGCCTCACAGAAGGCGAAGCCGAGGATCTGGTTCTGACGGATCAGACCGGCCGCCTCGGGCTGGCGGGCCAGCGCCTGGGTGCCGTTACCGAACACGATGCCGACGCCGATGCCGGGGCCGATGGCGGCGAGGCCGTAGCCGATCGAACCCAGGTTGCCGGTAACGCCTTCGGTGGCGGCGAGGTTGACCATGTCGAGAGCAGCGGACATGCCGTTACTTCCTTCTCTGTACGGACCGGCGGGGGTTGGCCGCCGGACAGCTGGGGATTGTGCGGTAAAGGGGTTGCTCAGTGTTCCTCGACGAGCGCGCCCTGGATGTAGGTGCAGGTCAAAAGGACGAAGACGTACGCCTGGATGAGCTGGATGAACAACTCGAAGGCGACCATCACGATCGTCATCACGAAGGAGACGGCCGAGTAGGCGATCCCGATGCCGTTGAGCATGTACCAGGTCGCGATCGTGAAGAGAACCAGCAGCATGTGTCCGGCGAACATGTTCGCGAAGAGCCGGACGGCGTGCGTGAAGGGGCGCACCAGCAGGTTCGAGAAGAACTCGATGACCATGACCAGCGGCCGCACCCCACCGGGGAGCGACGGGTCGTACCCCGTGAAGTTCTTGAACGCGCCGACGAAGCCGTGCCGCTTGAAGGTCAGCGGGACCCAGATGAGGTAGACCAGCAGCGCGAGGCCGAGCGGGATCGAGAAGATCGAGGTCACCGGGAACTGTGCGAGCGGGATGACCGACCACAGGTTCATCACCCACACGAAGAAGAAGAGCGCCACCACCAGGGGGACGTACTTCTCGCCTTCCTTCTTGCCGATCGTCTCGTAGACCACGCCTCGGCGGATGAAGTCGTAACCGGCCTCGCCGATCATCTGGAGTTTGCCGGGCACCAGCTTCGGCTTGCTGAAGGCGGCCCAGAAGAACGCCACGATGGCGAACGTGCCCACGAGGGCGAGCAGGATCGGCTTGTTGAAGTCGAATCCGCCGATGCTGAACATCGGCTCGAAGACGAACGAGTGGAGCCCTGGAGCCTCGAAGCCGCAGCCACTGAAAAGGTGGCAGTCGGTCTCAAAGGCGAGCATCTGGTCAGCACTCACCGCGGGCTCCTTCTGCATGGCGCATGAAAACGGCTACCTCGTTGTGTCGGCGCGGCGTGCGGCCACGGAACGGCACTGGTCTTTGTCTTACGAATCGGGGGCGGCGGCTGATCAGGGTGCGAAAGTGTCCGTTCCGTCCGTGGGATCCGGAAATGGAGGGCACTCTGCCGTCCCCTGTCTGCTGCGCCGCAGTTGGCAACGGACGATAGCAGTTGCTCGAACGAGCGCTTATCCCGCCCCTACGTGGCACTGGCCTTCTCGCCGGAGCCCGAGGTCGGTTCGACGTACATGATCTTCGCCTTCAGGTGGGCCCTGCCCTGTGCCGCCACCCACACAACAGTGGCGCCGAGCAGTGTGAACGCGAAGGTCGAGGTGTCGAAAAGGGTCGTATCCCGGAAGACCACCAGCACGACGAACAGCAGCAGAATCTGCGTCGTGTACAGAAGCAGCCCCATCGCCTGAAAGAGGTGCGGAAAGGAGCGCGCTACCCGCTGGAGGACGTAAACGCCGAGACCCATGAAGAGGATCACGACGAGTGCTCCGGCCGCGGCACCGATGGCGCCCTTACCTGCTGCGAACACGGCGCTGATCGCTGCGGCCACGACACCGGCTACGGCGGTCGGGACGGCGCAGTGCAGGAGCATGCGTGCGTCGTTCGACTGCATGTGGTGTGCTCCGGGGAAATCGGGGGACGAGGGTCGTCGATGACGAGCGTAGCCCCGGCGTGGAGGACGGACCTCCCGGCAGAAGGGCCCGCGGGAGTGCGAGACTTCGGCTGGCCACCGGGTTTCGTGAACGGTATCACAAACTATTTGATGAGGTCTTTACCTACTTGGTGTGCCTCCTGTCACACAGGGGTGTGACAGTGCGCGTTCGCCACTGACGGCGAACGCTATGTCTGGTATAAGGCAATTCCCCGGGCATCGAGCTGCTCAGTCGTGGCTGTTGATCTTCTTGGGCCTGGTGAACTGCCGGCGCTCCCCGATGGCCGTGGCGCCGTTGAGACCGGCCATCGCGGGCTCACGCTCGGCCTCTTCGGCCGTCTCGCCCGCGGGAGCGGGGTCCTCACCGGGTCCGGGCGGGGTCGCCGCGGCATCCGCCGCCGGCTCGGGCTCCGACAGCGACCGCCGGTACCGGGGCGGCAGCACCCGCTGCGCCCACCCGGGCACCCGGGGCGTGTAGCGCGGCATCAGCAGCACCACCAGACCCACAGCGCTCAACAGCACGACCGCCAGCACGATCGCCAGGCTGGAGGAGCGCACCGAGAACGCCACGGCGCCGAAGGCGATCAACGCGGCCCAGAAGTACATGATCAGCACGGCACGGCTGTGCGAGTGCCCGATCTCCAGCAGCCGGTGGTGCAGATGGCCCCGGTCGGCAGCGAACGGCGAACGCCCGTTCCAGGTGCGCCGCACGATCGCCATGACCAGGTCGGCGACCGGGATGGCGATGATGCTCAGCGGCAGCAGCAGCGGCATGTACAAGGGCACCATCGTGTGCACGGCGGACTTCACCGAACCGGTGTGCTCGACCATCACGTCCGGGTCCACCTGGCCGGTGATGGAGACCGCACCGGCCGCCAGCACCAGGCCGATCAGCATGGAGCCGGAGTCGCCCATGAAGATCCGCGCCGGGTGCATGTTGTGCGGCAGAAAACCCACGCACATGCCCATCAGTACGGCGGCGAACAGGGTGGCGGGGGCCGCCGCCTCGATGCCGTAGCCGTACCAGATGCGGTACGCGTACATGAAGAACGCCACCCCGGCGATGCACACCATGCCCGCGGCGAGGCCGTCCAGCCCGTCCACGAAGTTCACGGCGTTGATGGTGATGACGACCAGCGCGACCGTCAGCAGCGTGCCCTGGAAGGGGGTGAGCGCGACATTGCCCACGCCCGGCACCGGCAGCCACAGGATCGTCAGCCCCTGGAGCACCATCACACCGGCGGCGATCATCTGCCCGCCCAGCTTCACCAGCGCGTCGACGCCCCACTTGTCGTCCAGCACACCGATCAGCCAGATCAGACCGGCGCCCGACAGCAGGGCGCGGGGCTCGTCGGAAAGGGTGAACAGCTCGCCGATGTTGGTCAGTTGCGAGGCCACCAGCAGCCCCGCGCACAGCCCGCCGAACATCGCGATGCCGCCCAGTCGCGGCGTCGGCTCCCGGTGCACGTCACGCGCGCGCACCGGCGGCATGGCGCCCGCCGCGATGGCGAACTTCCGCACCGGCCCGGTCAGCAGATAGGTGACCGCGGCCGTGACGCACAGCGTCAGCAGATATTCACGCACCGATTCCCCAAAAGTCTCGCGGGCTGTTCAGGCCCACACCATAGGACACGCTCACTCCTGCCTGCTGGTTCTCCGTGGTGCCGCTACGTGTGCGCGGGAACCCCCGTCAACGCGGTGACCACCGGGTCCAGCGCCCCGCTGATCTCCTCGCCGACGCTGCGGAAGTACGGGATCGGGGCACCGTAGGGATCGTAGATCTCGTCCGCCTCCGGGCTGGGCGCCAGCAGCCAGCCGCGCAGCGCGGCCGCCGCCTGGACCAGCGCGCGGGCCCGCTCCACCACGCCCTCGGCGCTGCCGGCCGCCGGCAGGGTCGCGGGGTCTATGGCCCGCACCAACCGGGTGAACTCCTTGAGCGTGAAGGTGCGCAGGCCCGCGGAGTGGCCCATGGAGATCACCTGGGCACGGTGGTCGCGGGTGGCCGTCAGCACCAGGTCGGCCCGGATCACATGCTCGTCCAGCAGCTCGCGCCCGGTGAAGTCCGAGGCGTCCGCACCGTGTTCGAGCAGCACGGCCACCGCGTTCTCCTCCATGGGCGCGCCCTCGTGGCCCCAGGTTCCGGCGCTCTCGACCACGAGGCCGCCCATGCGGCTCTCCCCCAGCCGTTCGGCCAGGGCATGCCGGGTGAGCCGCTCGGTGATCGGCGAGCGGCACACGTTGCCTGTGGAGACGTGGAGGATACGGAACGCGCCGTCGGCGCCGCTTATGCCGCCGGCCTCGGCCGGCCCACGCCCGGGTGGGGCGGTCACTACGGGGCCACCTCCAGGCCCGGCACGACCTTGCGCAGCTCGTCGGCCCCGATGGCGCCCGCGCGCAGCAGGACGGGCACCGAGCCGGTGACGTCCACGATGGAGGAGGGCACGTTGTCCTGGGTGGGGCCGCCGTCCAGATAGACGGCGACCGACTCGCCCAGCATCTCCTGGGCCGCGTCGCAGTCCATCGGCGCCGGGTGCCCGGTCAGGTTCGCCGAGGAGACGGCCATCGGGCCGAACTCGGTCAGCAGCTCGATGGCCACCGGGTGCAGCGGCATCCGCACGGCCACCGTGCCATGGGTCTCCCCCAGGTCCCAGGTCAGCGACGGCTGGTGCCGCGCCACCAGGGTGAGCGCGCCGGGCCAGAAGGCGTCGACCAGTTCCCAGGCCGTCTCGGAGAAGTCCGTGACCAGGCCGTGCAGCGTGTTCGGCGAGCCCACCAGCACCGGGGAGGGCATACCCCGGCCGCGGCCCTTGGCCTCCAGCAGATCACCGACGGCGTCGGCGCTGAACGCGTCCGCGCCGACGCCGTAGACGGTGTCCGTCGGCAGCACGACGAGTTCCCCGCGCCTGACGGCCGAGGCGGCCTCGCGCAGCCCGGTCGCCCGGTCGGTCGCATCGGAGCAGTCGTATCGCCGTGCCATTACGGCACCTCCCTGCGTGCGGTGGCAAAACGGGGCCGGTTGTTGAGGTCGGGGTGGTCCGCGGCGTCGGCCCAGCCGCGGTCCTCGGTGAAGATCCATGGCACCTGCCCGCCCTGGGTGTCGGCGTGCTCGATGACCACGACGCCGCCGGGGCGCAGCAGCCGGTGCGCGGTGCGCTCCAGACCGCGGATGACGTCCAGGCCGTCCTCTCCGGAGAACAGCGCGATCTGCGGATCGTGGTCGCGGGCCTCCGGCGCCACATACTCCCACTCGGTGAGCGGGATGTAGGGAGGATTGGAGATCACCAGGTCGACCTGGCCGTCCAGCTCGGTCAGCGCGGTCCGCGCGTCGCCCTGGTGCAGCGTCACCCGCGAGCCCTCGACATTCTTGCGCGCCCACACCAGCGCCGCCTCGTCCAGCTCCACGGCGTGCACCCGGGAGCGCGGCACCTCCTGGGCGAGCGCGAGCGCGATGGCGCCGGATCCGGTGCACAGGTCCACGATCAGCGGCTCGGCCACGTCCATGGCCCGTACCGCGTCTATCGCCCAGCCGACCACCGACTCGGTCTCCGGCCGGGGCACGAAGACACCGGCCCCGACGTGCAGCTCCAGATAGCGGAAGAAGGCCCGCCCGGTGATGTGCTGGAGCGGCTCGCGCGCCTCGCGGCGGGCCACCGCCTCCCAGTAGCGCGCGTCGAAGTCGGCGTCGGCGACCCGGTGCAGCTCGCCCCGTGAGACACCGTGCACCCAGGCGGCCAGTTCCTCGGCGTCGAAGCGCGGCGAGGGCACGCCCGCATCGGCGAGCCGCTGGGTGGCCTGCGCCACCTCGGCAAGCAGCACGTTCACTCCGTCCCCCTCCCGGGCGTCACTGAGCGGCGGCCAGTTTGGCCGCGGAATCCGCGTCCACGCACGCCTGGATGACCGGGTCGAGCTCGCCGTCCAGCACCTGGTCCAGGTTGTACGCCTTGAACCCGACACGGTGGTCGGAGATGCGGTTCTCCGGGAAGTTGTAGGTGCGCACCCGCTCGGACCTGTCGACCGTACGGACCTGGCTGCGGCGCGCGTCGGAGGCTTCCTTCTCGGCCTCCTCCTGGGCGGCGGCCAGCAGCCTGGCACGCAGGATGCGCAGGGCCTGCTCCTTGTTCTGGAGCTGGCTCTTCTCGTTCTGGCAGGAGACGACGATGCCGGTCGGCTCGTGGGTGATGCGCACGGCCGAGTCGGTGGTGTTCACCGACTGCCCGCCGGGCCCGGAGGAGCGGTAGACGTCGATGCGCAGATCGTTCGGGTTGATCTCCACGTCCACGTCCTCGGCCTCGGGCAGCACCAGGACACCCGCCGCCGAGGTGTGGATACGGCCCTGCGACTCGGTGGCCGGCACCCGCTGCACGCGGTGCACACCGCCCTCGTACTTCAGCCGCGCCCACACGCCCTGGCCCGGCTCGGCCGACCCCTTGGTCTTCACCGCGACCTGCACGTCCTTGTAGCCGCCGAGATCGGACTCGTTGGACTCGATCAGCTCGGTCTTCCAGCCGTTGCGCTCGGCGTAGCGCAGATACATCCGCAGCAGGTCACCGGCGAACAGCGCGGACTCGTCACCGCCCTCGCCCGCCTTGATCTCCAGGATGACGTCCTTGTCGTCGCTGGGGTCGCGCGGGACCAGCAGCAGCCGCAGCCGCTCGGTCAGCTCCTCGCGGCGCCGCTCCAGCTGCTTGACCTCGTCGGCGAAGTCCGGGTCCTCCGCGGCCAGTTCCCGCGCGGTGCCGATGTCGTCCCCGGTCCGCTTCCACTCGCTGTAGGCGGTGACGATCGGGGTGAGTTCGGCGTAGCGCTTGTTGAGCCGGCGGGCGCCCGCCTGGTCGGCGTGGATCGCCGGATCGGCGAGCCGCCGTTCCAGGTCGGCGTGCTCGCCGACGAGTTCCTCGACCGCCTCGAACATCGTGGCCATCCCTTACTGATGAGTGGGGGCGCCGCTTCGCCGGGTGAACGGAGCGGCGCCGGGGCGCTGAGCACCAAAAGAGCGCCGGGCCGCGCTGCCCCGCAGGGCAGCCGCGGACCGGCGCTGCAGTGTCGCTACTTCTTGGCGCTGCCGGCGCTCTTGCCGAAGCGGGCCTCGAAGCGGGCCACGCGGCCACCGGTGTCGAGGATCTTCTGCTTGCCGGTGTAGAACGGGTGGCAGGCCGAGCAGATGTCGGCGCGGATCATGCCTTCCGACATGGTGCTACGCGTGGTGAACGAGTTGCCACAGGTGCAGCTCACCTGGGTCTCGCGGTACTCGGGGTGAATGTCGCGCTTCAAGGTGACTCCTAGGTTCGGGAGGGCACCGGGTCGGGATACGGGTTGTTTCCCGTGAACCGGGGCCGACGGTCCAGTTTGCCACTGGTTCCCGCACCCCCCAAAACCGGGGGGAGGCGCCCGGTATTCCTCCGGCCCCCTTGGTCGGCCCGCCGGCTCTCGTCAGCGCGGCGCCGGTCCGCTTCCGCTCGCCCGCCAGCGACAGGTCCGCCCGTCCGTCAGCGGCCGGTCCGCCCGTCCGGCTCCGCCTTGGGCGCCGCCTGGGCCTTGCCCTGCTGCACCACATCGCCTATGTCGGTCTTGTCGCCCGCCGAGCCCTTGGTGGCGGACTTCGGCACCGGCCTGTCGTGCTTGATCGCCGACCAGACCTTCTTGGTCTTCGAGTCGATCTGCACGACACGGTTCGGGTCGTTCGGGTCGTACCTGACCGGCAGCGTCGTCATCTGGATGTCGTCGGACTTGATGCCCTTGAGCATCTTCGCCATGCCGGTTAGCTTGCTGACCGAGTCCAGGTCCGAGTCGGTGGTGATCGCGGAGGTCGCGGTGTCGGCCAGGTCGTAGAGCTTCTTCGGGCTGCTGAACACCCCGACGCTGTTGACCTGGTCGATCAGCGCCTTCAAGAACGCCTGCTGGAGCTGGATACGGCCCAGGTCGCTGCCGTCCCCCACCCCGTGCCGGGTACGGACCAGGCCCAGGGACTGCTCACCGTTGAGGCGGTGGGTGCCCGCCTTGAGATTCAGATGGCTGTCCTTGTCCTTGATCGCCTCGTGGGTGGTCATCTCGACGCCGCCCAGGGTGTTGATCAAGCGCTGGAAGCCCGCGAAATCGACCTCGAGGTAGTGGTCCATCCGCACGCCGGAGAGGGACTCGACGGTCTTGACGGCGCAGGCGGGGCCGCCGACCTCATAGGCCGAGTTGAACATGGCCCGCTGCGCCGGAACGGTTTTGTTGTCCACCGACTCGTCGCCCTTGCAACTGGGCCGCTGCACGAGGGTGTCCCGGGGTATCGAGACCACGCTGGCCTTGTCGTGCTTCTCGTTGATGTGCAGCACCATCGCCGTGTCCGAGCGGGCGGTGCCCTCGTCCTTGCCGTACTTCGCGTTGGCACCGGCGCGGCTGTCCGAGCCCAGCACGAGGATGTCCATCGAGCCGTTCGGCACGTCCTGCGGCCGGTCGGTGCCCAGGGCCGCGTTGATGTCGACGCCGGATATGTTCCCGTCCAGCTTGAAGTAGACGAACCCGAGACTCGTCCCGCCGAGCACGACCGCCCCCGCGGCGGTCCAGGCGGCGACCCGCACGGCACGTCGGCGGCCGCTGAGCGGCCTGCGGCGACGGCCGGAGGCACGTATGCCCCGGGAGCGGCGCGCTGCCGCCGTGTCGCCCTCGTAGCTGTCGCCCGCCATGGTCACTTCCCTCAGTCCTGCCTCGTGGCGCCGTTGTCCTGTGTGGACGTCGTTCCGGTGCAGACGTTGTCCCGTAGGGGACGCTGCATCTCGCCGGAAGGGTTGCACAACGAGTCACCGCGCGCCGTAAGCACGCGTGACGGGACAGCGGCGCACGGACCGGGCCGCAACCCGGCACTGCTCCCGTTTTACCTGCGACGACGTACCCGCGCCTGCCGAGACCACACCGGTCACCGGTCGGTAGGGCCTGTGGTCAAGCTCTCAGCAGCCAAAACGCACGGCGAGGGCCGCCCCACCGTGCGTGGTGGAGCGGCCCTCGCCTTCATCCGTCCGGGCGACAGCCCGACCGCCGGCCCCGGCCTACGGACCTGGGTCCTGGCCGTTGCCCGGCGTCGGGGCCGTCGTCTCAGTCCTGGCCGTTGCCCGGCGTCGGGGTCGTCTTCTGGATCTGCAGCAGGAACTCCGCGTTGGACTTCGTCTGCTTCATCTTGTCCAGCAGCAGCTCGATGGCCTGCTGCTGGTCCAGGGCGTGCAGCACGCGCCGCAGCTTCCAGACGATCTGGAGCTCCTCGTTCGCCATGAGGATCTCTTCCTTACGGGTGCCGGACGCGTCCACGTCCACCGCGGGGAAGATCCGCTTCTCGGCGAGCTTCCGGTCGAGCTTGAGCTCCATGTTGCCGGTGCCCTTGAACTCCTCGAAGATGACCTCTTCCATCCGGGAGCCGGTCTCCACCAGCGCCGCGGCGAGGATCGTCAGGGAGCCGCCGTCCTCGATGTTGCGCGCGGCGCCGAAGAACTTCTTCGGCGGGTAGAGCGCGGTCGAGTCGACACCACCGGAGAGGATCCGGCCCGAGGCGGGCGCCGCCAGGTTGTAGGCGCGGGCCAGCCGGGTGATGTTGTCCAGCAGGATCACCACGTCGTGGCCCAGCTCCACCAGACGCTTGGCCCGCTCGATGGCGAGTTCGGCGATGGTGGTGTGGTCCTCGGCCGGGCGGTCGAAGGTCGAGGAGATGACCTCGCCCTTGACCGACCGCTGCATGTCGGTGACCTCTTCCGGACGCTCGTCGACGAGGACGACCATCAGGTGGCACTCGGGGTTGTTGCGGGTGATGGAGTTCGCGATCGACTGCAGCACCGTGGTCTTGCCCGCCTTCGGCGGGGCCACGATCAGACCGCGCTGCCCCTTGCCGACCGGCGCCACCAGGTCGATGATCCGCGAGGTGAGGTGGTTCGGCTCCGTCTCCAGCCGCAGTCGCTCCTGCGGGTAGAGCGGGGTGAGCTTGTTGAACTCGGAACGACCCTTGCCGTCGTCGGGTGACATGCCGTTGACCGAGTCCAGGCGGACCAGCGCGTTGAACTTCTCGCGCCGCTCGCCCTCGCGCGGCTGGCGGACCGCGCCGGTGACGTGGTCGCCCTTGCGCAGGCCGTTCTTGCGGACCTGGGCCAGCGAGACGTACACGTCGTTCGGCCCCGGCAGGTAGCCGGAGGTGCGCACGAACGCGTAGTTGTCGAGGATGTCGAGGATGCCCGCGACGGGGATCAGCACGTCGTCCTCGGAGATCTGCGGCTCGAAGTCCTCCCGGCCGCCGCGCCGGCCCCGACGGTCGCGGTAGCGGCCGCGCCGCCCGCGACGGCCGCCACCGTCGTCGTCGAAGTCGTCCCGGCCGTCCCGGCGGCCTCCGCCGCCACCGGCCTGGTTCTGCTGGCCGCCACCGCCACCGCCACCGCCGCCGTCGTTCTTGTTGCGGTTGCGGTCGCGGTCCCGCTGGCGCTCGCGCTTGGAGGGGCGGTCCCCCTGCTGCTGCTTGCCCTCGCCGGAAGAACCGCCCTTGCCGTCCTTGTCGGACCGCTCGGACCTGCCTTCCTTGCCGTCCTGGGCGGCCTTGCCGTCCTGGGCAGCCTGCTTGCCGCCCTCACCGCCGGACTTGGCGTCCGTACGGCCCTCGGCGGTGTCGGCCGCGGCCTCGGCCTTGGTGCGGCGGCCACGGCCGCCCTCCTGGGCAGCCTTTGCGTCACCCTCGGTCTGGCCGGGGATGTCGATCTGCTGCTGGCTGCCGGAGGCGTCCTGCTGCGCGGCCTCGGCCTCACCGGTACGGGCCCGGGAGGTGGCGCGGCGCTTCGGCTTCGCCTCCTCGGCGCCGTCGGCGGACTTGCCGCTGCCGGCGGCCTTGTCGGCCTTGGCGTCCTTGGCCTGCTTGGTGTCGGCGGCCTTGCTGTCGGCGGCCTTGGCGCCCTTGCCCGAGGCGGCGGGCGCGGAGTCCGAACTGCCGCCCGCCTGGCGCTCCTTGATGACCTCGATCAGCTGGCTCTTGCGCATCCGTGCGGTGCCCCTGATGCCAAGGCTGGAGGCTACCTGCTGGAGCTCGGCCAGAACCATGCCCTCGAGCCCCGTGCCGGAGCGCCGACGCCTGGGTGCGGCACCGGAGGCAGGCGTGGCGGATGCGTCCGTAGCGGCGGGCGCCGCGGCACCGTCGGCTGCGGTATCGGCGTTCACGCCCATCAGATCGGTGGTGTCGCTCACGAAGGGTCCTTCCCTGGAGCGGACGTCGGCCAGTCTGGCTCGGCGACCGGTTGTGCTGTCCGGTTGGGGTCCTGTGTTCGCGGACCTGACCGGGGCGGTGGTCCCGCCTTGATGTACGGCGGGGAGATCAGTACGTGGGTTCGGCGTGAAGCCTCGACATGGATGTCCTTCACGTCGGCTCCGGAGCGTGTTCGCCCCTGCCCGGCAGTGGGCCGAGCAGTGTGGGAGGCTCCTGGGAGAAGAGGTGGTCCCTGCTGGGGCTGCCAGGGGAACACGCAAGCACCGCACTCTTCGAACCATCGCACTTTCCTGTGCGGGGCCCACGAGACTGCGAGTGCAGACTTGAGGTTAACACTACCGGATCCAACAAACATTCCCCCTCTCGAAGATCCGCAACCCGCCGTCACCGGGGCCCGCTGCCCGTGCCTCCCGGTGCGTTTCCGGGCCCGTTCCCGACCCCGTTCCCGGCCTCCTGCCCGGCGCCGTTCCCGGCATCGTTTCCGCTGGTCCGGGCCGTGGCGGAGAGCGGCAGGACGCTGGCTCCGGCCAGATCGAGGGAGAGCCTGTTGGCCGTCCAGCCGTCGCCCGCCAGCCGCGAGACCTTGTCGGCCTCGCCGTCGTCCGCCGCCAGCGCCAGAACCGTCGGTCCGGCGCCCGAGATCACGGCGGGAACGCCCTCGGCGCGCAGTCCGCCGACCAGTTCCGCACTCTCCGTCATCGCCGGGGCGCGGTACTCCTGGTGCAGCCGGTCCTCGGTGGCGGCCAGCAGCAGCTCGGGACGGCGCGTCAAGGCCTCGACGAGCAGTGCGGCGCGCCCCGCGTTGAACGCCGCGTCCACATGCGGCACGCTGCGCGGCAGCAGCCCTCGCGCGGTCTGTGTGAGCAGGGGCTTCGCCGGGACGAAGACCACCGGGACGAGGGATGCGGCGGGCTCCATCCGCAGCGCGCGGGCCGCGCCGCCGTCCGTCCAGGCCAGCGTGAAGCCGCCGAGCAGGCAGGCGGCGACGTTGTCGGGGTGGCCCTCGATCTCGGTGGCGAGCTCCAGCAGCGCGGTGTCGTCCAGCCGGGCCTCGCCGCCGGTGGTCACGGCGCGGGCCGCCATCACGCCGGCGCAGATGGCGGCGGAGGAGGAGCCGAGGCCGCGGCCGTGCGGAATGCGGTTGGCGCACACGACCTCCAGGCCGCGCGGCTGCCCGCCCAGCAGCTCGAAGGTGGTGCGCAGGGAGCGGATGAGCAGGTGGTTCTCGTCGCGGGGCAGTGTCTCGGCGCCCTCGCCCGCGATGTCGATGTGCAGCCCGGAGTCGGCGACGCGGACCACCACGTCGTCGTAGATCCCCAGGGCGAGGCCCAGGGCGTCGAAGCCGGGGCCGAGGTTGGCGCTGGTGGCGGGGACGCGCACCCGGACGGCGGCGGCGCGGAACGCGGGACCGGCCATCTCTCGATGACTCTCCTTGGTTTGGGTTTGCGGAGCACCCTCGACCGCGGCTGCGCCGGACCGGTCACGGCTCCGCGCTCACCCGCGGTGGGGACGTACGGGAGTCGGGGTGAAACTCAGCCTATCGAAGGTGGGTTCACTGGCGACATAGGGCGCACGGGAGGCGCACGATGCGTGTCGTGAGCCTCCCCGTGCTTCGGCGCGGTACGCATGCGTGCCGCGCACCGGACCGTTCCCGCCCGGAGGCGGAACCGGCCCGGGCGGAACCGGTACGGGTCGCTGGCCGGACGCTCCGCTTCGCGTGCTCCGAAGCGGGTGTCCGACCCCGCGCACCCCGTCCGGAAGCGTCCGGTGAGACCCGCATCAGGGATCTGCCCCGGAGCACGGCCCCGGGAAACCGCCCCGGCCGGAATCGGTCCCGACCAGTTACGGCGACCCGCAGTGGCAGCCGGTTCCCCCGCTGGCAGCCGACCGGCGGCTGCCGGTTCGGACCGGCGGCGACCGACCCACCGTGACCGACCGGCGGCAACCGGTTCAGACCAGTGGCGGGACCGCTGTCGCCGGGCGCCGGCTCAGACCAGGCCGAGCCGCCCGGCGGCGGCGTCCGCGTCGACGGGGACGACGATGGGCTGCGGCGCGCCCGCCACCGCCCAGTCCGGATCCTTGAGGCCGTTGCCGGTGACGGTGCAGACGACGCGCTGGCCCGGGTCCACCTTGCCCTGCTCGGCCGCCTGGATCAGCCCCGCGACCGAGGCGGCCGAGGCCGGCTCCACGAACACGCCCTCCTGAGCGGCCAACAGCCGGTACGCCCGAAGGATCTGACGGTCGGTCACCGAGTCGATGAAGCCGCCCGACTCGTCACGCGCCTGCTCGGCCAGGGTCCAGGACGCCGGGTTGCCGATCCGGATGGCGGTGGCGATGGTGCTCGGCTCCTTGACGGCCTCGCCGCGCACGATCGGTGCCGCGCCGGACGCCTGGTATCCCCACATCCGCGGCGTGCGGGTGGCCGGGCCGTCCTCGTGGTACTCCCGGTAGCCCTTCCAGTAGGCCGTGATGTTGCCCGCGTTGCCCACCGGCAGTACGTGGATGTCGGGGGCGTCCCCGAGCATGTCGACGATCTCGAAGGCCGCGGTCTTCTGCCCCTCGATCCGCACCGGGTTGACCGAATTGACCAGCGCCACCGGGTACTTGTCCGACAGCCCGCGGGCCAGCTCCAGGCAGTCGTCGAAGTTGCCGTCGACCTGGAGGATCTTGGCGCCGTGCACCAGCGCCTGCCCCATCTTGCCCAGCGCGATCTTGCCCTGCGGCACCAGCACCGCGCAGACCATCCCCGCTCGGACGGCGTACGCCGCGGCCGACGCCGAGGTGTTACCTGTGGAAGCGCAGATGACGGCCTGCGCCCCCTCCTCCTTGGCACGGGTGATGGCCATCGTCATCCCGCGGTCCTTGAAGGAGCCGGTGGGGTTGGCGCCCTCCACCTTCAGATGGACATCGCAGCCGGTCAGCTCGGAGAGCTTCTGGGCGGGCACCAGCGGGGTGCCGCCTTCACGGAGCGTGACGGGGGTGGTCTCTGGGGCGACCGGCAGGCGGTCGCGGTACTCCTCGATGATGCCGCGCCACTGCGGGCGCCCCGTGGAGCGTCCCGTCCCCTGGGCGGCGGACGCGGACGAGGCGGCATCGCCGACGGCGGCACGCATCTGTGACATCGGAGGCTCCATGACGGTCACTGTTCCTTGGCTCCCTTACTGACCATTGTCCGACGCTGCGGTGCTGTGGTGCCGCACACAGTCCGTCGCTGCGGCGCGCCGCACGCTCACTCCCCCTCGACCCGCATGATGCTGGCCACCCCGCGCACGGTGTCGAGGCCGCGCAGTGCCTCGACCGTCGCGCTGAGCGCCGCGTCCTGGGCCCGGTGGGTGACGACCACGAGCCAGGCTCCGTCGTGCGCGCCTTCCTTGCCCTTCTGCCGCACGGTGTCGATGGAGACACCGTGCTCGGCGAAGACCGTGGCCACCTGCGCCAGCACGCCGGGTTTGTCGGCCACGTCCAAGCTGATGTGATAGCGGGTGACCACCTCGCCCATGGGCGAGACGGGCAGCTGCGCATAGGCGGACTCGCCCGGGCCCTTGCCCCCGCTGAGCTTGTTGCGGCAGGCGGCCACCAGATCGCCGAGGACGGCGGAGGCGGTGGGCGAACCGCCGGCGCCGGGGCCGTAGAACATCAGCTGCCCGGCCGCCTCGGACTCGACGAAGACCGCGTTGTACGCCTCGCGCACCGAGGCCAGCGGATGGCTGAGCGGGATCATCGCGGGGTGCACCCGGGCGGTCACCGAACGGCCGTCCTCGGCGCGCTCGCAGATGGCCAGCAGCTTGACGGTGCACCCCATGCGTTTCGCGGAGGCGATGTCGGCCGCCGTCACATCGGCGAGGCCCTCGCGGTGCACATCGTCCAGGCGTACCCGGGTGTGGAAGGCGATACCGGCCAGGATCGCGGCCTTGGCCGCCGCGTCGAAGCCCTCCACGTCGGCGGTGGGGTCGGCCTCCGCGTAGCCGAGCGCGGTGGCCTCGTCCAACGCCTCGCTGTAGCCGGCGCCGGTGGACTCCATCCGGTCGAGGATGAAGTTGGTGGTGCCGTTGACGATGCCCAGGACCCGGTTGACCTTGTCGCCCGCCAGGGACTCGCGCAGCGGGCGCACCAGCGGGATGGCGGCGGCCACGGCAGCCTCGTAGAAGAGGTCGACGCCGTACTTCTCGGCGGACTCGTGGAGGGTGGAGCCGTCCTCGGCCAGCAGCGCCTTGTTCGCGGTCACGACGCTGGCACCGTGCTCGAACGCCGAGGTGATCAGGGTCCGGGCGGGCTCCAGGCCGCCGATGACCTCCACCGCCACATCGATGTCCTCGCGCGCGGCGAGCCCCGCCGCGTCGGTGGTCACCAGCTCGGGGTCGACACCCGCGCGGACCCGGTCGGGCCGGCGCACGGCGACCCCGGCCAGCTCGACCGGGGCGCCGATGCGCTGGGCGAGGTCCTCCGCGTGCGTCGTCATGATGCGTGCCACCTCTGAGCCGACGACCCCACAGCCCAGCAGCGCCACTTTCAGCGGACGCGTACGCATCATCTGACCTCTGTTTCTCGACGTTTTTTGTTTCTCGAAGTGCTTCGGCGTTCTTCGACTTCTTGTCGCCCGGACCGACGTCTTCTCGTCGTCCGGGCCGACGCCTTCTCCCGCGAGCCGACGTCCGGCCCGTCGGACCGGGCGTTTTTCGTCCGTCAAGTCTCACTTACCGAAACGGAGATTCCACGCCTGTTCCAGTATGTGGGACGTATATCTCGCTACCCGACATCGAGCCGCAGGAGATCTTCCTCCGTCTCGCGCCGCACGATGGCCCGCGCCTGCCCGTCCCGCACCGCGACGACCGGCGGACGCAGCGCATGGTTGTAGTTGCTCGCCATCGAACGGCAGTACGCGCCGGTCGCCGGCACGGCCAGCAGATCGCCCGGCGCCAGGTCCGCGGGCAGGAACGCGTCCCGTACGACGATGTCACCGCTCTCGCAGTGCTTGCCGACGACCCTGCTGAGCATCGGCTCCGCCTCCGAGGCACGGGAGACCAGCGCCACGCTGTACTCCGCGTCGTACAGCGCCGTACGGATGTTGTCCGACATCCCGCCGTCCACACTCACATACGTACGCAGCCCCTCCAGCTCCTTGATCGTGCCGACCTCGTACAGCGTGAAGGCCGTCGGCCCGACGATGGCACGCCCCGGCTCCACCGACAGCCGCGGCACCGCCAGCCCCGCCGCCTCGCACTCCCGCGTGACGATGTCACCCAGCGACTTGGCGATCTCGTGCGGCTCCCGCGGGTCGTCCTCGGGCGTGTACGCGATACCCAGGCCACCGCCCAGATCGATCTCCGGCAGTTCCACCCCGTGCTCGTCCCGGATCTGGGTGAGCAGCCCCACCACCCGGCGCGCGGAGACCTCGAAGCCCGCCATGTCGAAGATCTGCGAGCCGATGTGCGAGTGGATCCCGGTGAGCTCCAGGCTGTCCAGCATCAGCACCCGGCGCACCGCCTCGGCCGCCGGCCCCCCGCCGGCCTCCGGATGGGACGAGCTCCCGGCCAGCGCGAGCCCGAACTTCTGGTCCTCGTGCGCCGTCGCGATGAACTCGTGCGTGTGCGCCTCGACGCCCACCGTGACCCGAAGCTGCACCGGCTGCCGCCGCCCCAGCCGCTCAGCGATGTGCGCGACACGGGCGATCTCCTGGAACGAGTCCAGCACGATCCGCCCCACGCCCGCCTCCACGGCCCGGGTGATCTCCTCGTTCGACTTGTTGTTGCCGTGCAGCGCGATGCGCTCGGCCGGCATTCCGGCGGCCAGCGCGGTCGCCAGCTCGCCGCCGGAGCACACATCGAGGTTCAGCCCCTCCTCGTACAGCCAGCGCACGACAGCGCGGGAGAGGAACGCCTTCCCCGCGTAGAAGACGTCGGCATCCTGTCCGAAGGCGTCGCGCCAGGCGCGGCAGCGGGCGCGGAAGTCGTCCTCGTCCATCACATACGCCGGAGTGCCGAACTCCTCGGCGAGCCGGCGTACGTCCAGCCCACCGACGGAGACGGCCCCGTCCAGCGTGCGCTCGACCGTCTGCGCCCACACGCGCGCATCGAGCGAGTTCAGATCGGCCGGCGGCGCCGTGTAATGGCCCTCCGGGAGAACGTCGGCGTGCCGGGGTCCTGCCGGGTGTGCGGAACGGCTCATGATCGTGTCCCTGTGTCCCTGTTACTGAGTTCCAAAGTCCCTGGAGCCAAGGCTCTAGAGATGTACGGGTGCGGTGACGCCGAGCTGGGACAGGCCGCCTGCCAGCACCGCTCCGGTGGCCTCGGCGAGGGCCAGCCGACCGCGGTGGGCGGCCCCGGGTTTCTGCTCGCCACGGGGCAGCGGCTCGCCCGCGTCATGGAACGCGGCGAACGCCCCCGCGACGGCATCCAGATGCCGCGCCAGCGGGCCCGGCGCGGTGATCCGCGCCCGGTCGGCGAGCAACGCCAGCAGCCGCGCGCCGGCCGCACCGAGCGACCCCGCGCTCTCCGGCTCGGGCCTGAGCCCGAGCCGTCGGCCGTTACGCAGCAGGGAGCAGATCCGCGCATGCGCGTACTGCACCCGAAAGAGCGAGCTGGACCGCTCCGTACGCACCGCCAGCGCTTCGGGGTCCTCCCCGGTGACCGCAGCCCACCGCGGAATGTCCCGGCCAGGATCGTCGGTCGGCCCGGGGGTGAGGGGGGCGAGGAGACCGGCGGGGGCGGAGGCCGAGGTGCGGTCTACCGAGTCGCTGTCCACCGGCCTGCTCCCCGCGAGGGTGCGTACCAGCTCGATCCGGGCGGCGGACGTGAGCGTGACATTCACGAACCCTCCGCCGACGACCTCGGCCACCGAGACGGCGTCCTCGTCCCGTACCAACCGGGCGGCCAGCGCCTCCGCGACCTCGCGCGCGGGACGCCCACAGGCCGCGGCGACCTGGAAAGCGGCCCCGGTCGCGTAGTCCCCCTCGCCGCGCCGGGGCGGCGACTCGACGACGACGCGTACGCGGGCACAGAGGGACCCCGCGTCTGCGTCTTCCGGGAGCACACGAGGCAGCGTGTGCCGGATGGTGCGCGAGAGCTGGGCGGGGGTCACAGAGCAAGCGTATGGGAGGCGGGGTGGGTCTGCGCGAGCCGGTTTCGGCAGCTGGACGCCCACGCGGCCGAACGCGACCGCGCTGGTCACGCACTGCGGCGAGGGAGCGACGCAGGGCACCCGACCGACTCGACCACCCGGCCCCCAGAAGGCTCTCCCCTGGGCCCCTCTCCCCCGGCTTGCCCTTCCTCAGGGCTCGACGACCTCGGAGACGACACCGAAAGCGTCAGCCGCACCCCCGGAGCCACCGCTCTCCCCGCCGGCCCCTCCGGATCTCCCATGCATCAGACAGCGCACCATCCGCACCAGGTCCACGGGCTCGAACGGTTTCCCGAGAAACGCGTCCACACCTCTCTCCCCGTCGACCACACCCCCACCCTCCAGCTCGGTGCACGCGCTCACGAGCGCGAGCGGCAGGTGCCGCGTACGCGGATCGGCACGCAGCCGCTCCGCCGTACGCACCCCGTCCAGACGCGGCATCACCGCATCGAGCGTCACCACATCGGGCCGCACACGATGCACCACGTCCAGGCACTCGGCACCGTCGACGGCGGTCACCACCTCGAAGCCCTCGAGCTCGAGGTTGACCCTGATCAACTGCCGGATGACGCTGCTGTCGTCCACAACAAGCACCCGGCCGGACATACCTGGCACATCCAGAAGCGTAGGCGCGCCCCTCCACCTGCGTCCGGGTTTTGCCCATTTCCACCCCGCCCCCACCCTCCCGCACAACCCGTTCCTGCCCACCCCCGGTGACCTGGTAGTGTTCTACCTGTCGCCGCCAAGACGGCCACGCCCCCGTAGCTCAGGGGATAGAGCAACGGCCTCCGGAGCCGTGTGCGCAGGTTCGAATCCTGCCGGGGGTACTTCCACTGAAGTGCTGAAACGCCCTGTGACCAGGTTGAATGCTGATTACGGGGCGTTTGTCGTGTGGGCGATCAGGTGCGGCTGAACGCCGTCGGCAGCAGCCCGATGACAGTGATCACGTTGTAATGGCGTCATGATCTTGGGGCCCGTTCCCGCAGGTCAGTGCTGCTCTTTCAGCAGTCTTGCGTAGTGGTTCCGAGCACGACGAAAGCCCCGGATCGCTCCGGGGCTTCACTCAGTCACTCACTCGCCGCTCACTCGTACCCTGTCGCTTCCTCCTCTCCGAGGCCCTTCATGATCCTCGCGTTCATCTCGTCCTCTTGACCGTCGATGCACTTGGCGTAGATCTTCAGCAGGACCTCCACCGAGTGGCCGGCCCGCCTGGCGACTTCCGGCGCCGGCACCCCGGAGTTGAGCCACTGGGACACGCAGGCATGGCGCAGGTCGTACGGCTTGGCTGCCAGCACCGTGGAGACCTGTTCGGGCAGCAGGCCGAACTCTCGGGCCCGAGTCCACACCCGGTAGTAGGACGAGGAAGCAACCACGTTGCCCCGCTCGCTGCTGAAGATCCGACCGTCTTCAGCCGTACCGAACTCGTCCAGGTGCTCCCGCAGCATCCGCACCAGCGGAGGCGGAATCGGGACGATGCGCACCTCACCCGCACTCCGCTGCTTGAGACCACGCCGGTCGTGCGCCTCCCCGCTGTCCGTCCAGGACTTCCCGGCCGACGGACGAGTCACCTCCACGGTGATCCGGCCCCATCCCTTGGCAGGCAGATGGCAGTCAGAACGGCGAAGGCCGAGCGCTTCCCCAGGTCGGGTGGCCGCGTAGTACATGCAGCCGAAGAAAGCCCGCAACCGTCGCCCGGATGCCCGCTTCCATCCGCCGACGTAGGTAGCGGCCGTGAGCAACTCTCGCGCCTGCCGAGGGTTGACCACCACACGGCTGTCGACCTCCTGCACCGGCTGCTGCCCACGCTTCCGTCGCGCCTTGTCGAGCGGATTGGCGCTCAGCAGCTCCAGCTCTACGGCGTACTCCAGCGCGTTGTACGTGACTGCCCTACGGCGCCGGTACGTCTGGTTGGCAGCAGGCTTGCCATCCAGCTTCCGGCCCAGCTCATCCACCAACGTGTGAACCCGGTCGATGTCCGTCAGCTCCACAACAGGCAGCGAAGCCCGCTCCAGCCAGCGAACAGCCGCCGCGATCTCGTCCGGTCGCTCCCGCTCGCGCCGATGAGTCGGCAGCACGTACGAGCGCAACGCCCGACGGAGGACTCGGGGTTCGGGCCGACCGCGCATCGATTTCGTCAGGGCCGGAACAGCGACCGCCAGAGCGTCCGTCATGCTGTCCCGCTGCTTTGCCGAAGCAGTCGGCCACCGGTGGTCGACATACTTGGTCGCCAACTCCAAGAGGCTCAGTGCCGCCCTGCCGCCCCGCAGGGAGTCCGGCAGCCCAGTCACCGTGTCGAAGGGCTCACCCTTGTCGACCGCCCGAAGCAGCTTGGCCCGGAAGCGGTCGGCGAGCGCCTTCGTCTTGTGCGACTCGCTGAACGCTTGCCCGTCCACAGTCCAGCGGACCAGGTAGGTCGGTTTCTTCGTCGTCCGGTTCGTGGTGAGCTTCCAGACGGAGACCTTGTACGACTTCATGTCGCCCCCTCCGCCCGGTCGTCCAGCCAGTCCTCCAGCGCGTCACGGCGGACCCGGAGTTCGCCGTTGGGCAACCGGATGCAGCGAGGAGCCGTGCGCAGTTCGCGCCAGCGGTAGAAGGTGCGCCGGGAAACGCCTCCCAACTCGTTCAGGACCTCGCGGACGGTGAGGAGTTCTGTGCGGTTACGCGCCATGTCCGTCACCGCCTCCCCGGACCGAGGCCGCGAGCAGGGCCGCCTCCGGGCTGTAGCCGCGCCCCGCGTACCGCCACTGGCCGACGAGGACCGCGTCCCGGTCGTCCAGGCCCAGCGCCGACCGCTGTTCGCGCGCACGGTGCTCCGCGCGGGCCGAGCGCAGCGCGCCGAGGGTGGTGGAGTAGTGGCGGGACTTGGTCGAGAAGTGGCCCCGGTAGCCGAGCATGTGTGCCCAGCGCCGCAGCCTCAGCTCTTCGAAGGAGGGCAGCGCGCCGAGCCACCAGCAGGTGCCGATCATGCGGAGCACGTGATCCCGCACGGGCAGCGTGGCCAGATCCTTGCCGTGCCGGATACGCCCGTCGACGGCCCCGGCCGATTCGGCACCCTTGGTGGCGTACTTGGCGATGTAGCCCGCGACTGCCGACGAGGACAGGCCGTCCGCCGAGTCGGCCGCCGGAACCGGACGGATGTCCAACTGCCGCCCGAATCGCAGGACGCGCGAGCCGACCACGTCAGCGCCGTACGCGACGACCCGCACCCGGCCGACCGCTTCCCGCACCGCGTCCGCCAGGAGACCCGACGTTGCCCAGCGAGGAGGCATCTCTCCCGGACCGTCAGGACCGTCGAGACGGACGACGGCATGGAAGTGGACGAGGCCCCGCCGCTGGTACTCGGCCACCTTCGCGTACGAAAGCCGCACCGCATCCGCCAGCGTCGAACGGGACAGCCCCGCACGCCGAGCCAGCACGCGCCGCAACTCCAGCGTGAAGCGGTGCCACAGCTCACCGGATTGCGCCTGCCAGAGCACGGCGCCGGCGTAGTCGTAGCAGCGCGGACACAGCGGCTCACCGAGTCGCGGATCGTCCGCCGCGTGCCGGGAATGGCACCCGACCGGAGCGCCATGCGGACAGCACTCCCCCACCTTCCGCGGACGGCAGGCCAGCACTCGGCCGCCCCGCTCCCGCCGCGAGTGGACGGGACCGAAGCTCGGAGCGGTGAGGGTGGCGAACACCCGAGGGTGCCCGCTCACCGTCTCCGCGACCGCCTTACCGCCGACCAGTCCGGCCCGGATGAGCTGATACGTGTCCGCACGGTAGAGCTGAGCGCAGGTCGGGCAGACCCTCGCCCGGCGGTTGCCGCACGCGACCAGGAGCCGACTGCCGAGTGCTTCCGTGGTGTACGAGTGGAGTACCGCCCCTGTGGCAGCGTCCACATACGCGGCGGAGCCGACGAGGTGAACAGGGTTGGTGCAGCCGCCGAGGCGGAGAACGCTCCGCCGCCAGCCGTCGAAGTCCGGCTGCCCGGCGCGCTCGACGAGCGCCGCGACTGCCTTGCTGGCCTCCGTCATCGGCCACCCCCGAACGCTTGCCGCATCACTGCGGCGATGGCTTCCGGCAGAGTCTTCGCGGAGAAGCGCAGACTCGGATCCGTCAACCAGAGCGAGGCTGCGTGCGCCGGGCAGACGCGCCGCTCAGTGCCCTCACGGTCGGCCAGAACGACCTGTTCGCCGCCCTGGCACGTCCGGTAGGCGTCTTCCTTCAGGTCGCACCAGGGACGGCGCGACGGTTTGCGCGATCGATGCGCAGTGGACAAAGTGAGACTGCTCCTTTCACTGCTGACGTAGCGGATGGAGTGGGTTCCTGACGGGGTCGGGTTTGGCGACTTCGCGCCCCGTCGGGAGCCGTTTTTCATGGAGATCATTTGGGCGACTCCTCCCTTCAGCTCAGTTGGCTGAGGAGCCCGCCGAGGCCGTCCAGGACCCCCTGAACGATGGGTCCGGCGCCTGTCTCGGCCAGGAGAAAGCCGAAGGTCGAACAGATCAGCACTTCGGCCCACCGGAAGTACCGGATGCGCAGCAGGAACCAGATCAGGAGGCCGAGCAGCACCACGGCGGATACGGAAACGATCACGGGAATCCACCCCCTCTCTCACTCGTTCTCTTCGCCGTCGAGTCGTTCGAGCCGCACGCTGGGAACGTCGTCCGCCGAGGTTCCGCCCCCTGCTGTGACCAGCTCCGGCACGTAGGGCGTGAGATGCGCGTACTCGGCAGCAACGCGCTCCGCTTCCGCCTCCGAGACCAGGTGGGACCGGGCACGGTCCCAGCCGTCGGCCGAGGCGAGCACCGCCGTACCGGCCTGTTCGGGTGTGATCGATTGCGCCGCGTGCAGCGCATCGGGGTTGAGGTCACCGAGCGCCATTTCCGCCGTACCGGGGTCTGCCACCCGATGGCAGACGCGGCCGGCGAGCTGGGCACGAAGGGCCGTGACCCCCGGCCCGAGATCCGAGCCGACCCGCTGCCCGGCGACGACGAGGAACACGCCGAGCGCCGCACCGAGTTGAGCCAGCCGGATGAGGGCCGTACTCGCCGCTTGTGCCTCTTCCTTCTCGTTGCGGCTGGCGACCAGGAACAGCTCCGCCAACTCGTCCACGATCACGACGATCGGCACGGGCCGTTCGTCATCCGGCAGCTCCCAGACATTCCGGACTCGGGCAGCGCGGCAGACCGTCATCCGGTCCAAGGTCAGATCGACCAGGGCGCCGAGGAGCTTGGCCGCTTGTGCCCGGTTGGTCGCCAGCGCGGACAGCCGCGGACCGTAGAGCGAGAGCTCCATCCCGCCCTTGCAGTCGATGCCGACCAGCGCGACGGGTTGCCGAGCGAGGCCCGCGACGAGGGCGTTGATCAGCGTCGACTTGCCGGACCGGGTGGCGCCCACGATGAGCCAGTGCGGTACCTGTCGCAGGTCGATGACCCACTGAGCACCGGTCTCCAGCGCCCCGACGGCAACCCGCAGCAGTCGGCCCGCACCCCGCTGCTTCGGCATCTGTGGCGCCTTGAGCGGATCACTGGCCGAGGCCACCACCCGAACGAGACCGGGCTTCCACGTCGTCACGCGGACCGCATGCACTTCCCAGTCGTGTGCCATGGCAGGAGCCGCCTTGACGAAGTCTTCCGGCACCTGCCCCGGCAGCAGCCGGACGAGGAACCAGAAGCCGCTCCGAGTCGGCCGTATGAGTCCCCGGTGAGGAACCCGAGGTTGTGGCGGAGGCGCACCGTTGCCGACGAGCCCGGAGACGACTGTCAGCGCCGCCTTACGGCTCACCGCCAGCCCACACCCGGCCATCAAGGGCCGCCAGGTCCGCACGACCCGTATGCACACCACCGGAAACCCGAGGCACACCCACCAGGCCACCGGGTAGCGGCGGCGCAGGGCCGGGCCTACCAGAAGCAGACCCGACACCAGCACTGCGGCAACCACGAGCACCCAGCTCGACGAGGCGGACCCCGCCGAATTCGCGGAGGCCAGGGCGGTCACTGTCCGGCCCCCTTCCCGGACGCCGTCGCCGCCGAGCCGGACCCGGACGAGGCCGCCGGAGCCGTGAGGGGCTTGATCTCGGTGGCGCGGAACGAGACGCCGTGCCGCCCCTCGTTCTCCCACGGCGTGGCCACCAGGTCCCGGACCTGAACGGGCACCCCGTTCTGCACGCCCGACGGCTCCCCCGGCACGTTCACCGTGACGACGTCGGCCGACCTCCCGGACATGAGGCAGAGGCCCACCTGATAGACGGTCTGGCCGGTGTCCCGGTCGACCCGAACCTGTCCTGTCTCCCGGTTGGCGATGCGCGGCGTTGGGGCAACAGCGCAGATGATCCCCGTGAACTTCGCCGTATCGATCGGTAGAGCTACCACTGTCTGAACTCCTTGTCTGTCGCAGCCGAAGGCCCTTCCTCCAGCTTGCTTGACAACCCGTAGTACGGGTTGCGGAGAGTCCAGAGTGACTACCCGTAGTACGGGTTGTCAACCGTGTTGGGATGAGAGACGCTGTACCCGCTGACGACGAGCCCGAGAACCGGAGACCCGATGCCGAAGCAGAAGCCGCACGAGCAGCAGAAACAGCCCAAGTACCGCCAGATCGCGGACTACTTGCGTGCCGGCATCATGGACGGCACCTACCCCTCGGGCCAGCCGCTGCCGTCAGAGGAAACCCTGGCGAAGCAGTTCAGCGTCACGCGCCCGACCGTGCGCCAGGGCATCGCGGAGCTGCGAGCCTCCGGCCTAGTTGAAGTCATGGCCGGCCGAGGCGGTTTCGTCCGCTCCCCGCACAGCCGCCCCAGCCTCACCCGCCCACGGGGTGTGCGCCGCAAGCCGGACGGCTGCTACGTCGAAGCCGACGGCATTCGCTGGACCAACGCCGAAGAGCCCACGGCCACCCGCACGGACGCCCCGGTCGCCCTTGCGGACCTACTCCGCGTGCCACCCGGCGAGCCGCTGTTCACGTACGACGTGCTCCAGACCGCCGAGGGCAGCCCCCTCCGCCAGCTCCACCGCACGTACGTGCCGTTCTCCGTACTGGTCGGCACCAAGTTCGACGAAGAGCCCCCGCCTCCCGCACCGGAGCTCTACGAAGCTCTGTCGGCCCTAGGCCACGAACTCCACTTCACCGAGCACGTCCGCACCCGCATGCCCCAGCCAGACCAGGCGGAAGCCCTGCGCCTCCCGGATGGCGTACCGCTCCTCCAGATCCTCCGAGTCACACGGAACGCTGACGGCCGACCGCTCGCCCTCGAAGAGCTGCACCTACCAGGCAGCGACTTGGAGCTGACGTACCCCCTCTGAGCCGATCTGGCTCAGACTTTCTCCACGTCTTCAAGGCGGCCCGTGGCCGCCGCTCGCTCCTGTCTCCGCCCCGCTCCGCGCCGACCCCAGCCCGCTCAGCGCGCAGACCAGCGCGGCAACCCGCCTGGGCTCGACCGAACAGTGAACACGCGCCGCTCCACGAACATGCGCACGACGCCGAGCACCTCCCCCATCGCCGAGCCAAGCAGCGGGAAGGCCCGTGGTGCTGCGCCCAAGTCTCGTCGCAGCCTGCCGGCCCGTCCCGCCATCCCTAGGTGGCCAGCCGGGGCGGCGCGGAGGCGTCTGCGGGTGAAAGATCAGAACCTCGGAAGCGTGGCTGATACCGGTGGGTGGCTGAGGAGGCACACGTGCACGTGATCAAGCACCCACCCGCCGTCGTGGCTGACTTTCCCGCCTTGAGGTATATGTGGAACTCGAGAGAGAGGGCGCCGTCTCAGCTGAGGCAGTCGGCTCCACGGCATAGCCAGTCACTTTGGCCCGAGCCTCCCAAAACGGGAAATTGAGCCTGTGGGCAGGCGGGAGTCAACTCCGATCCACTGGCGAGCGAGAGGACCCCGTCCTCTCGCGCCACAGCAACTCCAGTCCGAAGTCACTCCACCGACCAACTCAACAGTGCGGATCGATCTTCCTGACGATTTCCTCAATCGTACCGATGGCCCCTACCGCGTCCGCGGCTGTGATAACGGTTGGGCTCCCTGAAAGAGGGTCCAAGTCACACTGATGAACGATTCGATTTCTGCGAGTAACAATGACACCTAGAGCAGTCTTTTTATTGTAAGCGTCTGCTTGAAATGCTGACGACCAGATTCTCGAAACCCCAACCATGGACAAAGCGGCTCCAATATCATCCGGACGCTGATAGGTTTCCAAGCCAAGCCGTTCGGATACGAAAGTTCGCGCCATCATTTCTGCGGTGGCGACGTCCGACTGGCGAGCGGACATCACCTCCCCGATCGCACCGAACCCGAGGCCGACTTTGGACCCGGTATTGACGGTTAGCCGTCCCATCAGGATATCCACCGCCCTGTCAAGAATGACGCCATGAACGTACGAATCCAGTGCGGCTACAGAATGCACGAGGCCCGACCTGAAATGATCCTCTCCTGCCACCAACCCATGGGTTATGGAGGAAATAGATTGACCAATACCAACCAGGTCGCGAGCACGCTTAATTTCGACTTCGAAACCAGGCAACCTTCTGCTGGGCATCAGACATCTTGACCTGTGAGCTTTTCCACCCTCTGAGCCAGGGTATCGAACGTTTGGTGAAATTTTTGAATGTTATCCTCGGTGATTTCCCAGACACTCCCTCCGCGTCCGACGTCAGCCTGAGTCAGTTTGAAAACTGGCTTGCGAGACTGCTGCGAATTGGCGATTAGGGCGTTGAAGTCTGGGATTGAGGCGAGTCGATAAGGAGGCTCTTCGTCTGCGCTTTCGTACAGGGCTTCTTCCAGCATCAAGCCGCTCGACCGCAAGGCTGGAATCAGCGTGTCAGCGACAGCTAGATCCAGTGCGTCAAAATACTCCTGGAATGCGATGGTCGGCGCACCATTCTTCAATCGATACCGTTGGACGATTGTTCCCATGAATTTCAGTCTCGGCTTGGGGAAAACATAGTCCGCCTTGGCCAGGGCGTCCAATTCGGCGGCGCGCTCCGCCCAGCGCATCCACTTTGGGAGAACTCGGGAAAGGGAGTCCATGGCCATCACAGAGAACACATCTGGACTCGCGGGAACAATGAAAAAATCAGAAACGGAAACGAGGTTCTGATTGATTGACCCCAGGCCAGGACTGAGATCGAGGATTACGTAATCGGCATCGTATTTCTCTGCAGTGATTTTGAACAAGTGCGAGAAGCTGCCGGGGAGATTCTTGAGTGCCTGGATCGACTCGGACAACTGCTGGGCGACACCGAGTGATACCTCATCTTCCGCCAGGCCGACATGCCCAGGGATCAAGAACAGTCCATCGCGCCCTTGAACCTCCACACACTCCACTGGCTCAAGCGGCCGTGGACGCGACTGGAATGCAGGGTCGAGTGCATCGCGCAAGTTCTGATTCGGATGCTGCACGTAGAATTCATCCAAAGCATCGACTTGAGTTAGATCGAGAACCATCCCTGTGAGGTTGCACTGCGGATCGGCGTCAACCATGATCACTTTTTTCCCTCGCTCTGCGAGCATCCATGAGAGGTTGAAGCAAGTGGTCGTTTTGCTGACGCCACCCTTGTTATTGAACATTGCGATTACTTGCGCCATGCCTCCCCCTAAAATGGACGACTACAGCCCTGCGATGGATGGACACGTTCAAAAACCACATTACTGCTAAGTCGCTGGGCATGTGGCCGGTTTGCGGGAACGAACACCCAGTCAGACCTGACATGCCACTGTCGCACGGCTCAAGGATGAAATCGCTTGCTGAACGGCAGCGGGGTGCAGCGACTCAGGGCTATCCGTTGGCCACGAGAGACCGTTGAGCGACCAGGCTGAGTCGGTGGGAAGGCTAACCGTTGGCCACTGATGCACCACAGCGCACCAGATGCGCACCAGAACGTCCGGTGATCAGCGGTCAACAAGGGACACCACGACGGCCTGTCGTCACTCGGCGAACCCCGCATCGGACCAGCTCAGCCGCCCAACGACCCCCATCCGCCCCGTGATTCCCAAGCCCATAGCTCAGCAGATACGTAGGTGGCTCGTCGTTCGGCTCGGGCTGCGGCGCTGGGGCGCCGGTCCCGGCCGACGACGAGCCACCCGTGCTGCTTGGCAGGCTTGTTCGCCGAGCGGTGCTATGCCGCTGAACTGCCAGCGGCGCCTCCGAGCCCAGGCCGACCGTCTTCCTGCCATGCCATCTCTGCTGTGAGCCCAGTCGTCAGCAAGTCGGCCAGGAGCCGAGCAGCGTCCGGACGTACCGTGCCGAGAGTGATGACGCCGTCCCCGAAGACGTTCACGTCTGCCTTGAGTCCCGGCAGGTCCACATCGAGGCCGACCGCGCGCAGCACCTCGGCGAGCCCGTCAGCAGCGCGCTTGCCTTCCGCCCAGCCGCGTACGTAGGCCACACCGGGAGTGAGGCAATCCGCAGGTCGGGCGCACACGCCCTTGGGGTCCGTCACGTCGTCCACCTCATCCGCTCTGCTCAGTCGTTCCGCTGCTGACGGCCGTTCGTGCCCGTGCCCGGAACCTCGTACGTGCTCTCCAGCGCCCGCTGTAGCAACTCCGTCAGTCGCTCGGCTGTTTCGGGCGAGATGCGGCCGAGTTCGATCAGGCCGTGTCCGAAGGCGTTCAGGTCGGCGCGTAGGTACGGGAAGTCGCGTTCCATCCCAGCGGCGATCAGTACGTCTCGGAGCCCCGCGACCGCGTCCCGTGCCGCGTACCACTCCTCGCTGTCGAGCGGGGACCAGCTCGCGCTGTCGCCGCTGTGTTCGTGGTCAGCCGGCATGGGTGGCCTCACCTTCCACGGAGGCGGCCGACTGCTCACGCCCGTACCGGTCCGCCCGAGCCACGACAGACGACGCGGCGACGAACATCGCGGCGAGCGCGGCAATCCGCGAAGGGGACGCCTCCGGCCGACGCATCGGAGCCCGGAGCCAGATGTAGCGATCGCCCGTCAGCGGCATCGGCCCGGGAACGACCACCACAGAGCCCTCTCCCAGGTAGCGGTACTCAGGCGCTTCATCCCCCGACTCCTGCCGGACCATGCGGTCGAACGGATCGCGTGCCCAGGTGGGGACGAAGAAGCCGACCTGTTCGGATGCACGGTCCGCCATCACGGGTCCCAGCGGCATTCCGTGGCGCTGGAGTTGGTCGAACGTCTCCAGCCCGACCCGCTGCCCGACCACCACGACGTCGAAGAAACGCCCAGCCGGAAGCGCGCAGGGGCGTCGAGGGTCAACCGCCCAGTACTCCCGGCACTCGTCCGGGTCATCGGATGCGCAGGAGATCCACTGAACTCCCCTTCTTGTCATCATCTGCACGTCGAGTCACCTCAGTTGGTCCAAGCCCCAGCCGGTTGGCCGCGTTGGAACCACCTTCGGCCGCACCGCCCTGAGCTGGGCAGATGACGAGAGGTGACGGGGGATGACGTGCCCTCCGGTCCCGCGTCACCCCGGATCACCTGCCGACGAACGCAGCAACCTCCGCATGACGGGCAGACAGCACGGGCTTACATTCCGTAAATTCGGAGGGGGTCAGCAGGACAGCGCACCTGGCCGGACGAGCGGGGGAGGCGATCAGAACGGAAGCGAACCGGTCCTTTGGAGAACTTCTCCGCGGGGCTCGCAAGGCCCGCGGCTGGGGACAGCTCCGGCTCGTCAGCGAGATGCGACGGTGCGCGAAGCGCCACGGGAAGGCACTCCCGTCCGACGACAGCGTGAAGCGCCGCATCGCAACCTGGGAGAACGGGCACAGCACGCCCGACGAGTTCTACGGGGCACTCATCTGCGAGGCGTTCGGCATCGCTCCGGCCGAGTTGGGGCTGAGTGCCGCCGTCGGCCAGGACTCCCGCTTGCTGGAGACGCGCTATCCGCCGACCCCGGAGGAGGCGTTTCAGACCGTCAGCCAGTTGTGGCGCGCCGACTTGCACGGCTACGAGCCGCTGTTGCTCTCCGAGGCGTCACAGCACGCGTGGAGCGAAGCGTCCTTGCGGTGGCTGGTTGCACCAGACCCCTCTTTCCCGTCGCCCGCCCGCACGGATGGCGCACGGGTGGGACTTGCCGACGTAGCGATGATCAAGACGACCAGTGACATGTTCGCCGAGATGGACGACCGGTTCGGCGGCGAGCATGCGCGACAGTCCGTCGTCCAGTACCTCAGTCGGGATGTGGCGCCCCTACTCACGGGCCAGTACACGGAAGCTGTCGGCCGGGCGCTGTTCTCCACGGTCGCGGAGTCCACGCTGCTGGCCGGTTGGATGTCGTACGACGCGTGTCACCACGGCCTTGCTCAGCGGTACTTCCTCCAGGCGCTTCGTCTCGCCCAGGACGGCGACGACCGCCGGTTGGCGGGGAGCATACTGTCCGCGATGAGCCACCAGGCCACGTTCCTGGGCAACTACACCGAGGCCGCAACACTCGCCCGAGCCGCACGTATGGGCATCTCTGGCGTGGCGACACCGACCCTGATGGCGCAGTTCCATGCGATGGAGGCCCGCGCCCTTGCCCGTACGGGTGACATCCGCGCGTGCGAACAGGCACTCAGCGAGGCCACCAAGGCGCTGGAGAGCCGCAACAGCAGCGACGAGCCGGAGTGGATCACCTACTTCGACGAGGCCGAGCTGGCAGCCGAGGCCGCCCACTGCTTCCGCGACGTGAACAGCGCCCGCCGAGCCGTGGCCCATGCCGAGAACGCCATGAGCGGCAGCCACGTGCGGAGCGACTTCTTCGCCACCATGGTCCTTGCCGACGCCCACCTTCGGGCCGGAGATCCCGAAGAGGCATGCCGCGTAGCCCTCGACGCTCTTGATCTTGGAGAACAGCTCAAGTCAGCGCGATGCGTCAGCTACCTCAAGGAGTTCCGGGACGGCCTGTCGGCAGTGGGAGAGACAGCCGCTGTCCGTTCCTTCCGCGAGCAGGCGAGTGGGCACCGGCTGTGGGTCGCTGCGGAGGGGCAACGCGACGGAAGCCGCTGATCAGTACGGCTGCCAATCCTTCCGGCTACCTCCGGTCCGGATGCTGTCGACCCGCCGAGGGAACTCTTCTGCCGCCCTGCTGTTCGTCGTCACCTGATGCCCGAGCCACAGCGTCATCATCAGCTCACGCACGTCGGCCAGCACCGGGTAGCCCGGCCAGTTCATGAGGTCGAATCCGTAGTGATGCACGAAGGACTCGTACTCGGTCCGCGTGTGCCAGCCGAAGCGCTCGTAGTAGAGCGAGGTGAGGACCAGGTCCCACTCACGAGGAGCCAGCGCGAAGCCGTCGAGGTCGATGAGGACAGCGCGTCCGGTCCGGTCGCGGAGGCAGTTCCCGACGTTGGCGTCTCCGTGGATCATGCCGAAGGGCAGCACGAAGTCCAGACGGTCATACGCCTTGTTCAGCTCTCCGGCCCGCTCCTCCAGGAACGAGCGATCCGCGTCCGAGACGCCGTTGCCGAGAGCACCCAGCGAGTCCCACACCTTGGCGAACGGATCGTAGTGCGGCAGCCCGAGCGACTTCGGCTCCTCCAGCCAGTGCAGCCGCTTCAGCAGGTCGGCCAGCTCGTCCAGGCGGGCGTACTCGACTTCGTCCTGAAGGTTCACCCAGTACGTGACGACCCGGCCACCAATGACGGCCGGCTGTTCCACGTCACCCAGCACTCGCGTGGCGGGGAAGTCCTCCGCCTCAAGCCAGCGAGCGACCCCGACAGCCCTCTGCATCTCCTCCAGGGCCTTGGTGTCCCGTGCGATCCGGACGATCACAGGCGCGGTCGACAGCCGGTACACGGCATTGGAGCCGAGTCGCAGCAGCTCCGCGCCCGTAGGGTCGAGACCGGCTGAGGCGCACGCCTCCCGAAGGATCGCGCCTGCACTGTCCTCGGTGAACACCGCTACCCGGGCACCCGACTCGCCACCATCCGAGACCATGGCCACGACGCTACCGGCCCCGCCGGGAGCCCGGCAGGCCGTTCACGTAGTAATAGCGTAATGATCTTGGTCACCCCCCCTGGAACGTGGCCCTTCCCTCGCAGGTCAGACGCCATCCGCTGTCCGCCGCTTCCGTGGCCTCCGGAGCCGTGTGCGCAGGTTCGAATCCTGCCGGGGGTACTTCTGTGCAAGTGCCGCAACGCCCTGTGACCAGCTCTGATGTTGGTGCGGGGCGTTCTTCGTGCGGGGATCAGATGCAGGCGGGTGCGGCCGAAGCAGCCCCAGGCCAGTGATCACGTTGTGATGGCGTTGGTGGGGGCAGCCGGGGTCCCGGCCGGGGCTGTGCGTCATGCGTCTCCCGGGCGTTCGCGTTCAGCGGCGTGCAGCAGCGCCTGCAGCACTCGCCAGGCCCTGCTCCGGCGCCCGGCGTCGTTCGACCAGAGGTAGACGGTGGTCAGGACGTAGACGAGCAAGCTGACGGCTCCCAGGCCGATCAGAGGCAACAGGGCGAGGGCGTAGGGCGTCATGGGCGTGATTTCTCCTAGGAGGGTGGGCATTGGGCCCGGGCGGCTTGGGCCCTTCCACACTCCCGCGCCGTTCTCCGGACCGTACGAACGAGGACATGCACATCCGGACTCGTACGCGGGCCTCCATGAAGTGACGCTTCGGACCGTCGGCTTACAGAACTTGACGGACCGTTTCGCCCATGTGCCTCCGGGAAACCAGCGCACCCGGGCGCAGCTCCTGGGATGATCGGCCGCGCGAGCAGATCGAGGGGGGAGCGATGGTGTCGGCAGCATCAGGGACTGCTTCGGGGTCGGCGCTGGAGCGGCTCCGGTACCGACTTCAGCTGCTGCATCGGCAAAGAGGCGAGCCGAGTTTCAGGGTCGTCGCACAGCGCACCGGCAAGGCGATCAGCCATACGACGGTGGGGAACGTGCTGCGCTGCGAGAGTCCGCCTGGCTGGGGACCGCTGGAACTTGTCGCCGAGGCCCTGGGCGGCGAGCTGGACGAGTTCCGGGCACTATGGATCGCTGTGCGCGACGAGACGTCGCCATTGGCCTTACCCACCCCCGGCCTCTGGGAAGAAGAGAAGGACGAACAGTCGAACACAGTGGTGTTGTCTCTTCCCGACCTCGACGCCGCAGAGGAAGACCTCAATGGTCGAGCGGCCGAGCGCAGTCGTCGCGAGGGCGAGACACGTAAGGAGTTGTTGTCCGCACTGGAGGCCCGGGCCGATCTCACCGACCGTCTGGCCGAATTGCACGAACGGTTGGGTCATGAGCGGGGACGCAACGAGGAACTACGCCAGCGGCTCGTTGCTTTGGAAGCCGAGCGCCAGGAACACAGCCAACGCATCGAGCGCCTCCAGGACGAGCTGCGGTCCGTCCGAGAAGAGCGGTTGATCCTCCTTGAGAAGCTGAACAGTCTCCACTCCCGTCGCGCCGAGCTGTACTTCACCTGGGCTCGTGAAGAGGAAAGTCTGCGTCGCAATACCGAACTCGGTCGGCGGGAACAGGGCAAGGAAGTCCATGAGCTACGTGCACGACTGCGCGCCGCCGAGGATCTACTGAAATCGGTCCTTGCGTCGAGGCACGAGCCGGAGAACCCCGAGAGCACCGGTGGGTGCGAGAGCTGAATGGCGGAGCCATCAGCGAGCGGGTGGCCGACGGACGACCTGGCGTCCGTCGCTCGTCGTTCGTCGCTCGTCGTTCGTCCTCCGGGAACGCGTACGCGGGGTTTGTGAGAGCTTTCGTGCATTCTTCGGGGTCCCGCAGCGTGGGGCCCGCCGGCAGTTGGAGGGTGTCAGCCGGGGGCTTGCGGTGGGGTGGGGGGTGGGTGAGGATCTGGGTCGGTGGTCGAGACCAGTCGTACCTGAGCGTGCGGCGGGTGGCGGCCGTCGGCGAGGGCGCGTCCGGGGGTGCGGGCCGGGGGCGGCGAGCCTTGTTTCCGCACCGCCAACGGGAGGACTCTTCGTGCCCTTCGTGTTTCGACTTCCGCGTGTTCTGGGTGTGCTGGCGGCCGGTGCCGCCTTGGTCGTCGTACCCGCTCAGGCCGCCGGGGCGGCAGCGCATGACGCGGCTGTGCCGAGTGTGTTGGGGGCTTGTGCCGAGTTGACCGAGCAGGGGCCGGGCTGGGCTTCGTTGCGCAACGACTGCGGGGTGGAGATCAGCGGGTCCGTCCAGCTGAGCTCCGGGAAGAACCCGAACTGTGTGTCGATTCCCGCGTACGGGACGGGCACCGTGTACTGGAAGGGCAGCGGAACCGCCGAGTACGCGTTCGACTGCTTGGGGTAGGCCGAGGGCGGCCTGCGGTAGGGGCGGGCGGTGCGCGTGGGGTATGAGCCCGAGCGTCCGTATGTGCGCGCGCCGCCCCCTGCCCGGGGCCTGCGCCCCTGCCCCGGGTCTGCC
The DNA here is from genome assembly GCF_018070605.1 of Streptomyces sp. B15. Lineage (NCBI taxonomy): Bacteria > Bacillati > Actinomycetota > Actinomycetes > Kitasatosporales > Streptomycetaceae > Streptomyces > Streptomyces sp. B15. The sequence continues at coordinate 83,367 of NZ_JAGPXJ010000007.1, read as the reverse complement.
TGGCCGCGATGACGCGGTGGGTGCAGCAGGCGGTGGGTACAGCAGACGGTGGCTGCGGTGCGCGGTGGCTGCGCACGGCGGCGGCCACCGGGGGCGCCTCGCCGTACCGCGTACGACCCGTGTCCTGGCGGGTCGGGCACCTTACGATTCCGGGCAGTCGTGGCGGGTGTCGGGAGTTGTGTGGCGGGAGGAGTCGGTGTGAGTACTGAGTTTGCCGTGGTGCGAAGTGGGCGGCCCGTGGGGGCGGAGGAGCGGGCGGCGATCCTGGCGGCGCCGGGCTTCGGGCAGTACTTCACCGATCACATGGCCGCGGCCACCTGGACGGTCGACGGGGGCTGGGCGGGGCACAGGGTCGGACCGCTGGAGCCGTTCCAGCTGCACCCCAGCGCCGCCGTGCTGCACTACGCGCAGGAGATCTTCGAAGGGCTGAAGGCGTACCGGCACGGCGACGGCAGTGTGTGGCTGTTCCGACCGGAGGCGAACGCGCGGCGCTTCGCACAGTCAGCGCGGCGGCTGGACCTGCCGGTGCTGCCGGAGGAGGACTTCATCGCCAGCTGCGCCACGCTGGTGGAGGTCGATGAACCGTGGGTTCCGGTACCGGCCGGTGAGGAGAGCCTGTATCTGCGGCCGTTCATGTTCGCTTCCGAGGCGTTCCTGGGGGTACGGTCCGCCGCCCGCGTCGAGTACGCCGTGATCGCGAGCCCCGCGGGGCCGTACTTCGAGTCCGGGGTCACCGGTGTCACCCTGTGGGTGAGCAGCACGTACGCCCGCGCGTCGGAGGGCGGTACGGGTGCCGCCAAGTGCGGCGGCAACTACGCCGGGAGCCTGGCCGCGCAGCGCGAGGCGGCGGAGCACGGCTGCGATCAGGTGCTGTATCTCGACAGCGCGGGGAAGGGCAATCTGGAGGAGTCCGGCACCATGAACCTCCTCCTGATCACCTCGGACGGGCACCTGGTCACGCCGGAACTGGGCACCATCTTGGCAGGCGTCACCCGCGACACCCTGCTGACGCTGGCCGACCAGCACGGGCTGACTCCGATCGAACGCTCGGTCAACATCGACGAGCTGCGCACCGGAGTCACCGACGGCACCTTCGTCGAGGCGTTCGCCGCGGGGACGGCGGCCGTGGTCACTCCGATCACCGGGTTCAAGGGCGAGGCCCGGCAAGGCCACGCGGGCATCCCGGGCAACCCGGGCGACGGCGGCCGGTACTACGAACTCACCGTCGGCGATGGCTCACCGGGCAGGAAGACGGTCGAGCTGCGCGAACACGTGCTGGACATCCAGTACGGCCGTACCGAGGACCCGCACGGCTGGCTGCACCGCGTGTGCTGACAGCGCAGTGCGGCTCGCTCACTGGATCAGGTCGTCGCCGTCTGTCCAGGGCCCCCGTTCAACAGCCCTCATCGCGAGTCCACCAGGGCGTACTTCGCCGACAGCACCGCCGGCCGCCCCTGCCGCGGCAGGTGGGCGAGCGCCTGGCCGTGAAAGGTGCTGATGACGGTCGAGCGCGGAGCGGGGTCGTAGACGGCCTCTTCGTCGGAGGGGGTGATCTGATAATCGGGACGGGTGACGCGCAGCCGCTGTTCGTGCGCAAGCGGTACGACCGCCAGCGCTCCCCCGTCCGCGGTACGCAGCGCGTAGCTGTCACGGTGGCGCGGCGACACCGGTACGAAGTGTCTGCGGGCGCCCTCCGCGCCCAGTTCCTCGTCACGGTGGCGGTAGGTGGAACGCGCCTCCGTCGTCACGGCGTTGGGGGCTAGCAGCCTTGCCTCGTCGGTGCCGCCCGTCTGCCACAGGTCCTCGTACGCCCTTTGGACGTCGTACGGGCGCGGACGTGGCCCGCCGCTCCGGGAGGTGGCGTCGACCTCCGTCGCGATGCGGGACCGGGTCGTCGCGATGCGGGGCAGCGGCCCGGCGGCCTGTAGTGGGAGCGCGACACGTAGGCGCCAGCGGGTCATCGTGCGCCCCTCACGCACGCCGTTCGCCCTCCGCCGCCCCTCGGCCCTGGCCTCGCCTTCGCCTGTCCCCTTGCCTTCAGTCGTCTCCATGCCTTCGTCTGGCTCTGTCCTCTTGCCTTCAGCTCTCGTCTCACGTCCGGCCCTTGTCCCGCTCTCGGCTCCGCCTTCCCTGGCGAAGACCAGCACGGTGGGCTGGGATGCGGGGGCGGCGCGGGTGGCGGTCACCAGGAACCAGGGAGCGCCCGCCGGGATATGGAACGCGGGGCTTCGATAGTCGGTCGGCCGGGCGAACGGAGCCCGTTCGTGCCGCGGAAGGGCGTTGTACTGCCTGTAGCCGGCTGTCTGCCGTTCCAGGACGTTTCCGGCCGCGACTTCGGCCAGCAGGGCGGCATCCCGGGTCCGGTCGGCCCTCGTGGCGATCTTCTCGTAACGGTCGAGGATGCGGCGTGCCTGTGCGACGGTCACGGCACCGTGCGAACGTGGACCCGACGACGGCACGCTCGTACGACCGCCGTCACCACGCCCGTCACCGCTCCCGTCATCGCGAGCACCGCCGCGCGCACCACTGCCGGCCTCAGCGTGCGCGTTGCTGCGCGAACCGCTGCGCCCATCACCGGACTCGTTCGTACCACCCGTGCTGCCCGTGCCGACAGCGTCCGGAACGTGTCCGCTCCCGCACCCCGCCCCCGCGCTGATGAGAAGGGCAGCCGCGGCCGCAAGCACGACGCCTACGGAGGCCCGTGGACGTCCGGGCCTGTGGCGGCGGGACAGCTGCCGGAAGGGAGGGCGACAACAGGCACACATGGTGGGGGCTCCTGAGTGCATGGCCGGAGGGGCGCGGTCGGTGTCGCCGGGCGGCCGGCGGATGTCGCCGGGCCCAGCACCTACTGGTCCACGTTCCGGCAGGATGCCTCAACTCCGCTGTGAGAGCAGCAGTTGGACCGCAATTCGACCTTGGGGACACCGAACCGCCACCCCTCAGCGGCCGTGTCACCCCTCCGTCAGCCGTCCGTCAACCGTCCCCGGTGCGACGACGGCGCGTGCCGACGCTCGCGGTCCGCCCGTACGATCGCCACCGGGCAGTCCGCATGATGCAGCACCGCCTGGCTGACCGACCCGAGCAGCAGTCCGGTGAAACCGCCCCGCCCCCGGGCGCCGACGACGAGCAGTTGGGACTCCTCGCTGGCCGCGATCAGCGCCTGCCTGGTGTACTCCTGGACGAGCCGGGGCGTCACCTCCACGTCCGGGTACCTCTCGCGCCACCCGGCGATGGCCGTCGCCAGTACGCTCTCCTCCTCCGCCCGGTAGAGGTCCACGTCGTAGTACGTGGGGACCTGGACGCTCGGTCCCGCGGCGACCGGGCCCGTCCAGGCGTTCCAGTTGTGCAGCGCGACGAGTTCGGCCCCGCGCAGCGACGCTTCCTCGAAGGCCCAGCCGACGGCCGCGTCACCCACCTCGGAGCCGTCCACCCCGAGCAGCACCGGTCCGGTGGGGTGCTTCCTGCCGCGGGTGACCAGCACGGGGCACTCGGCGTGTGCGGTGAGATAGACGGCGACGGAGCCGACGAGCAGTCCGGTGAAGCCGCCGAGGCCGCGTGTGCCGACGACGACGAGTTCGGCGTCGCGCGACTCGGTGGTGAGGACGGAGAGCGGCTCACCGACGATGACCGCGTGGGTGACCTCGACGGTCGGTTGGGAGCTCTTGGCGCGAGCCGCGGCCTCCTCGGCCGTACGGTGGGCGACGCTGCGCAGTCCGCCTTCGGGAGGACCCACGGCGGACGGACCGAGCGGGACCTTCATCATCGGCCAGACGAACGCGTGTACGACGCGTAGTGAGCCGCCGCGGAGCTTCGCCTCCTGAGCGGCGATGTCGACGGCCGCCAGGCTCGACGGGGAGCCGTCCACTCCCACCACTACGGTGCCGCTCACGGCCGCACTCCCTTCCGCGACCCGCCCGCCGCCACGCTTTTCGGTCCGACACGTTCCTCGGCCACCCCTCCAGGCATACCGTCTGCCGACCTGGACGGCAGGGCGGATGGCCCGAACGGGCGGGCGCGTCCCCACCCCACCGCGCGACGGCCGTGGCGGTCGTGGCGGTCGTGGCGGTCGTGGCGGTCGTCATGGTGCTTTCTGCCCGTGGTGCGTATGCGGGGGGAGGCGAGCGCCAAGAGACCGGACCGATGACACGAGGATCACATCGTCGCTGGTCACAGTGGTTGTCGTCCGGGTGAATATGCGCAACCAACACCGCGTGACCGAGTTGTCCAGTGCGCTCCGCGTCTGAGCTCCACATCAGGAGGACTATCAATGATCAAGAACGCGCTGGCCACTGCCGCCGCCGCCACAGCCATCGTCGGTGTGGCCGCCCCCCAGGCCATGGCCACCGGCAATGACCACGGCACCACCACGGTGAACGGCAACGGCGCGGACCAGATGTACGGGAACTCCGCGACCTACGGGAATTGGAGCCCGCAGTTCGCGCTGATCCAGGGCTCGCTGAACAAGCCCTGTATCGCCCTTCCGGACAAGCTCAATCTGGGCTCGCTCATCGGCCTCATCCCGATCTCGGTGCAGGACATCAACATCCTGTCCAGCCCGCAAACCCAGAAGTGTGTCGAGAACTCCACCCAGGCCAAGGGCGACGAGCCGCTCTCGCACATTCTTCAGGACATCCCCCTCCTCTCCGGCAACGGCACCGGAAACCGCTAAGCAGCTCCGGCTGCGGCCAGAGCGGAACGCGGGCAACAGGCCCGGGGCGGCTACGCCCCGGGCCTTCCGCTGTTTGCGCTGGCGCTTGTGGACCGTCATCTGTCCGAAGGAATTTCCGCATCCGGGTCCACCTCATCGAATGACGTAACCCGTGACGTAGCCAGAACGATCCATTACTCCATCAGAGGGATGGAGCAGGTAATTCGGCATAACTCGTGTCGTACGGAACGTGACATCGTTACGAATGGCGACAGCGGAGTTGCGGGCGATCAGCCAGCACTCGTGGACATACGAAATCCGTGGTCCAGGGAACCCCGCTTGAGAAAGGACTCCCACGTGAAGTACACGAAGGTCGCGACCGTCGCCGCAGGCACGCTGATGGCCCTGGGTACCGCCGCCACTCCGGCTCTCGCGGACTCGGGCGCCCAGGGTGGCGCCGCGAACTCCCCCGGTGTCATCTCGGGCAATGTCATCCAGGTCCCGGTTCACGTCCCGATCCAGGTCTGTGGCAACACCATCGACATCATCGGTCTGCTCAACCCGGCGTTCGGCAACACCTGCGTCGCCGACTGACGTTCCCCGCCCTCGTGCGCGGGAACGAGTTCGGACGGCTCCGGTGCGGGGAGTGGAGCCCACGCGCCGGAGCCGTCCGGTTTCTTGAGAGGCGGATACGGGATCGTCGGAATTCCGCGCCTTCCGCACCAGACTGAGAGCAGGAAGAGACCATGCGAAAGGTCTTGAGTAAAAGCCTCCTGACCGCTGCCGCCGCAACGGGAGCACTCACCGGCGCAGCCGGGTACGCACAGGCCGACGCGGGAGCCGGTGGTGGCGCCGCCGGCTCCCCCGGCGTCGGGTCGGGAAACGTGGTCCAGGCTCCGGTGCATGTGCCGGCCAGCGTCTGCGGCAACACGGTGAACGTCGTCGCGCTGCTCAACCCGGCGTTCGGCAACAAGTGCGTCAACGGCCACACCCCCGCGAAGACACCTCCTCACCACCACAAGCCGAGGGAGGAGCCGAAGCAGCCTCCGAAGCAGCAGACCGAGGAGGAGCCGCCGGAGAACGCCCAGGAGCGCCCGCCCGAGCGTGCTCCGGAGAAGCCCGCCGAACCGGTGGAAGACCGCGGCGAGAAGCCCGCGGATCCGGGCACCGGCGAGCGTGCTCCGGAGGCGGCTACGCCGGTCGACGCCGAGGAAGCCGCTCCAACCGCTCCGCGAGCGGCCGAGCCCGAGCGCACGCCCTCCGAGGCGCTGGCGGAGACCGGCGGGTCCGGCGTCTGGGGCACGGCGGCTCTCGGCGTGGGCACGCTGCTGGGCGGTGTGGTGCTGTACCGCCGCGCCGCACGGCGTCACGCCTGACCCGTACGCCTCGGAGCGTCGCGCATCGTCGCGTCGTTACGTCGCTACGTCATTACGTCGTCGCGTCGTACTCGGCGTACCGGTCGCATTCGTCGCACTCCGCCTACCGGCCCGTGCAGCGGACGTCCGGGTATCGCGGAACCGCCATTACCGCTGTTCCGCGATACGGCCGTTTCGCCATACGCGCTGTTCCGCCTCACGCCCTGTTTCCCCCGCGTACTGTTCCGCGTTCCGCGTTTCACGTTGCGCCTCGGGCCAGGATTGGGCATCGGGCATTGTGGCGCGTATCGGAGAGAAGGGGAAGTTTCCAGGTGACCGGTTGCAGCACCGGGGCAGGCGCTGTCGGAACATCACACAGTTTCCGGGAGAAGAAACACCGTATGAAAAACAGGAAGACCGCCGCTGTCGTCGCGGGGTCGGTGATGGCTCTGGGAGCGGCGTCGCCCGCCTTCGCGAACGAGGCGCCTGTCGGTCCGCGCGTGAGTTTGAACCGCGGCCTCGACTATGCCCTCGGAAGTGGCGAGCTGCTCTCCTCCTCTCCCCCGGTGGGTGTGGAAGGCCCGCAGTTCGACGCCTTGGTGAAAGCAGTGAAGCGCCCCCTGCAGGACGGGAAACTGATCGGCGATCAGAATCTGCTGGGCGGACTTCCGCTGGTCGAGTGACGACCCCGCGTCAGTAACGGAAATTCGGGTCACGGCGTACTCACCATTCAGGTGAAAAGGAAAAACTCATGAGGCGGAAGACAGTTAGACCCGACGTCCCAGACTTCCGCACCATTCCAGGAAGAACGGTAGAACCCATGATGAAGAAGGCCCTGTCCACCGCCACGGTGGCCCTTTCACTCGTCGGCATCTCCGCGATGGCCGCCCCGCAGGCGCTGGCCACCGGCAACGACACCGGCACCACCACCGTGAACGGCAACGGCGCCGACCAGAGCGACAGCAACGCCGCCACGTACGGCAACCTGAGCCCGCAGAACCAGCTCATCCAGGGCTCGCTGAACAGGCTCTGCCTCCTGCCCATGGAGAAGATCAACGTCGGTTCCCTCATCGGCCTGATCCCGATCACGGTCCAGGACATCAACGTCCTGTCCGCCTACCAGTCCCAGAAGTGCTCGCAGAACTCGTCCCAGGCCAAGGGCGACGAGCCGCTGTCGCACATCCTGGACGACATCTCGGCGCTCTCCGCCAACGGCGAGAACAACCGCTGAGACGCAGGACCACGCGTCGAAGCGGGACCCGCATAGAAGAAGCCACCGGCATCCAGCCGGTGGCTTCTTCGCGTGCTGCCGCGGCGACAACCGACGCGGTGACTGCGCTTAGGGTCCTGGCGGTGACGGCGACAGTACAGCAGCGGCAGCGGCAGCTCTGCCACTGTGACAGCTGCCGCTGCCGCTGCGGCGACACCTGACGCTCTCCGCCGTCATCTGGTGCCACGGCGGCAGGCCGCCGCCGGGCCGTGGGCGGCACCTGACGCCGCGACAGCTGCGCCGCAGATCGGGGCGGGGCGGGCGGGGCGGTCTCAGCCCTGCAGCGTGTCGGTCGCCTTGGTCACCAGCGGGCCGACGAGCGGTAGGTCGCCGAGGGAGGCGCCGCGGGCGAGCGGGCCGGTGACGGCCGCGGTGCTCACCGGACGGAAGTCGGCGATCTGGGTGCCGACGGAGTTGTCCAACGGGTCGGTGCCGGTGTTGGCCAACGGATCGAGTTGGAGATCCTTGACCGCGCCCAAAGCACCACCGAGCGCCATGCCGGCCCCCCTTGCCGTCTCCTGCGCAGGCGTCGTGACGGTCTCGGCCAGGACCCCGACCGCGACCTCACCGCCGGACTTCCCGTCGCCACCCTGCTCGGCCGCCCCAGCTGTCGGAACGGCCGAGCCGAGCGCCGCGCCGACAGCCGCGGCGAGCACCCCTGCCCGCGCGAGGACGCGCGGGGAGGGTGCTTTGTGACGGGCGGTTCCGGAATTCAACATGTTCACCACCGAGTACGAGTTGCCCGAATGAAGGGCAACACTATGTGACCGGACAGCTTCTTAGCGTAGTCATTGGCAAGGTCTGTCTCCAGCCTGCCGAGGGGGCCCGAAGGGTTCCCGATGGCGCGTGGCCTCCGGGCGGCCTCCGGGTGACAGGCGTCAGCACCGGGAGGACGTACAGCTGAGCGACCGTACGCTCGGTGGCGTGCACAGGCGCTTAATGTGGTCATCCAGGGTGATTCCGGTACCGGCTGCGGCCTTCGGCGCCACTAGGGTGCCCGTCCATGACCTCCCCCCAGACCGCCCAAGGCGGCATTCAGCAGCAACAGTTCGGCACCCTCAGCGTGGTCGGCTGGGCCGGTGAGTACGGAGACGGGCGGGACATGGCCTTCCTGCTCCTCTTCTCGCTCGGCGACGGCACGGGCACCCGGGAGGAGACCGTCGCGGCGATGCGACAGCTCGCCGAGCGGGCCGGACTGACGGTCGGCGGCGACATCGTGGACGCCACCTCGAGCGGGCGGCAGTTCCCGGTCTCCGTGCTCGTCGAGGCCGGCCAGGTGGCTCTGACGATGCCGAAGATGTCGGTGCAGTACCCGACACCGCCCGAGTGGGTCGCGGCGGCGCACGATCGCGGGCACGTCTACTTCCTGCTGGCGACCCACCCCTGGCCGCAGGCCCGCCTGGAGAACGGGATCGACCAGGAGGCGCTCCGGGAGTTCGTGAGCGACGAGATGCTGGCCGCGTCGGCGCACTGCCTGTTGCCCGTGCGGAGGCTCGCACGCTGAGACCGCAAGGCGCCGGGAGCGTCAGGCATACGGCTCCAGTTCGGGATCGACGGGTGCGCCGGTGAGCCGGTTGACCAGGGTGGAGAGGGTGTACGTGCCGATGCCGAGGACGACTTCGAGGGCCTGCTCCGCCGTGTAGCCGTGGGCCAGGAAGGCGTCGAGCGCCTTCTGGTCCACGTCGCCCGCCCGGTCGAGCACCTCGACGGTGAAGACGCGTACCGCCTCCAGGCGCGCGTCGGGGAGCGGACGCGCCCCGCGCAGGGCCTCGATCAGCTCCTCGTCCGCCTGCAGGGCGCGCAACTTGCGGGTGTGCATGGCCACACACACGTGACATCCGTTGCGGGTCGCGACAGTGAGGACGACGGTCTCGCGCGCCAGCACGTCCAGGCTGGTGTCCTCGAAGGCGGCGCTCATCCTGGTGAACGCTTCCAAGGTGTGCGGCGAGACGGCGAGACGGGCCATCGCCGAGGGAAGGAATCCGAGGCGCTGCCGGGTGGCCTCCATGATGCGGCGCGAGGCAACGGGTGCGGACTGCGGTGACAGATCGGTGAACGTCTTTTCAGGCACTGCTGCGCTCTCTTCTAAAGTGGTCAACGTGGTTGTCGAAGAGAAGGTAAACCAGGTTGTCGAACTTGTCGAGGGTCGTCGTGCCTGAGCGGGAGCGGTGGGGATTCGAGCTGCCGTTGCTGCTGTTCGCCGGGTTCCGGTCGCTCATCGACCAGTTGCACACGGAACTGGCCGACCGCGGCCACCCCGAACTCCGCCCGGCGCACGGTTTCGCGATGCAGGCCATCGGGCGCGACGAGGTGACGGCGAGCGAACTGGGGCGGCGGCTGGGCGTCTCGAAGCAGGCAGCGGGAAAGACCGTCGACCGGCTCGCGGCGCTGGGCTACACGGAACGGATCGCCGACCCCGCCGACGCCCGGCGCAAGCTCGTCCGGCTCACCCCGCACGGTCAGGACGCGCTGGTGCTCTCGGGCGCCGTCTTCGAGCGACTGCGCAACAACTGGGCCGAACAGTTGGGCCCGGAGCGGCTGGCGGAGCTGGAGGACGCGTTGGAGACCGTGGTGGGCCCTGCCGCGTTCCGACTGGACGCGGCGGGCTGGTTCGGAGACTGACAAACGCACGCTCGGCGCACCCCGGAGCCCGGCGTACGCCGCTCCGTGCGCCGGGGCCGCGAAGCCCCCGGACGCCGCTCAGCGGTCGTTCAGCGCTCCCCTGGGCCGCCGCGGGTGCCGTCGCCCTCGGTCCCCTCCTTGCCGGTTCCCGGCCCGCTGGGGCCGCCGGCTTGCTCGTCGTCGACGATCTCCGCGTCCACCACGTCCTCGTCGGACGTGGCGGCGCCGCCTTGGCCCGCGCCTTCCCCGGCCTGCTGGGCCCCCTCGGAGCCGCCCGGGGAGCCGCCCTGCTGCCCCTCCCTGGCCCGCGCGTACATTGCCGTGCCGATCTTCTGGGCCACGGCCGTCGTACGGTCGACGGCCGCGCGCAGGGTCGCGGTGTGCTCGGCGGCCCGGGCCGGGTCGTCGGGCGTCTCGGCCAGCTTCTCCTTGAGGTCGGCGAGCGCGGACTCCACCTCGGCGCGGGTTTCGGCGGGCACGGCGCCCTCGGCGGTGTCGGCCAGCAGACGGTCGGTCTGGTAGGCGAGTTGTTCGGCCTGATTGTGGGTCTCGGCGGCCTCCCGGCGCCGGGCGTCCTCCTCGGCGTACTGCTCGGCGTCCCGCACCATCCGGTCGATGTCGTCCTTGGGCAGCGCGGAGCCACCGGTGACGGTCATGCGCTGTTCCTTGCCGGTGCCCAGGTCCTTGGCGGAGACATGCATGATGCCGTTGGCGTCGATGTCGAAGGTGACCTCGATCTGCGGCACGTTGCGCGGCGCCGGGGGCAGACCGGTCAGCTCGAACATGCCGAGCTTCTTGTTGTACGCCGCGATCTCCCGCTCGCCCTGGAAGACCTGGATCTGCACCGAGGACTGGTTGTCCTCGGCCGTGGTGAAGGTCTCCGAGCGCTTGGTCGGGATCGTGGTGTTGCGCTCGATCAGCTTGGTCATGATGCCGCCCTTGGTCTCGATACCCAGGGACAGCGGAGTGACGTCCAGCAGCAGGACGTCCTTGACCTCACCCTTGAGCACACCCGCCTGCAGCGACGCACCGATGGCCACGACCTCGTCCGGGTTCACACCCTTGTGCGGATCCCGGCCGGTGAGCTCCTTGACCAGCTCCGTCACCGCGGGCATCCGGGTCGAGCCGCCCACCAGGATCACATGGTTGATGGCGGACAGCTCGACGTCGGCGTCGTTCACAGCCTGGTGGAACGGCGTCTTGCAGCGCTCCAGCAGGTCCTCGGTCAGCTGCTGGAACTGGGTGCGCGTCAACTGCTCGTCCAGGTGCAGCGGGCCCTCTGCCGTCGCGGTGATGTACGGCAGGTTGATCGTCGTCTCGGTGGACGAGGACAGCTCGATCTTCGCCTTCTCCGCCGCCTCACGCAGCCGCTGCACGGCCATCCGGTCCTTGGACAGGTCCACGCCGTGGCCGTCCCTGAACCGTTTGACCAGGTGATCGACGATCCGCTGGTCCCAGTCGTCACCACCCAGACGAGTGTCGCCGGCGGTGGCCTTCACCTCCAGGACGCCCTCACCGATCTCCAGCAGCGACACGTCGAACGTGCCGCCGCCGAGGTCGAAGACGAGGACGGTCTGCTCCTCCTCCTTGTCGAGCCCGTAGGCCAGTGCGGCGGCGGTCGGCTCGTTGATGATCCGCAGGACGTTGAGGCCCGCGATCTCGCCCGCCTCCTTGGTGGCCTGCCGCTGCGCGTCGTTGAAGTACGCGGGAACGGTGACGACCGCGTCGGCGACGTCCTGCCCGAGGTAGCTCTCCGCGTCCCGCTTGAGCTTCTGCAGGACGCGGGCGGAGATCTCCTGGGCGGTGAAGGACTTGCCGTCGATGCTGCCGGACTCCGGGAAGCGCCAGTTGGCCTCACCCATATGGCGCTTGACGGAGCGGACGGTGCGATCGACGTTGGTGACCGCCTGCCGCTTTGCCACCTCGCCGGTCAGCACCTCACCGCCCTTGGCGAACGCCACCACGGACGGCGTCGTCCTGGCCCCCTCGGCGTTGACGACGACCGTGGGGTCCCCGCCCTCCAGGACGCTGACCACCGAATTGGTGGTGCCGAGGTCGATTCCGACAGCGCGTGCCATGGCCGTCCTCCTCAGGAGTGCCGGCCTCCGCGAGTCCGGGAGTGCCGGATGGGCTACACCTGAGTCTTGCCCTCCTCGATGGCTTCGGCCACCTCAGCCGTCCGTTCGGCTTCCTCCGCGGCGAAGCGCTCGGCGTCCAGCTTCTCGGCCACCTCCTCGTCCTGGGCCATCAGCAGATCGAGATTCTGATCGCCCATTTCGAAGACACCCATGTCGACGTAGGCGCGCTGCAGACGTTCGCCCCACAGACCGATGTCCCGTACGCAGGGGACTATGCGGCTGAACAGGAGCTTGCGGAAGAGCTGAAGGTACTCGGATTGCTCGCTGAAGGCGTCCGCCTCCGCACGGGGGATGCCGAAGTTCTCCAGCACCTCGGCGCCCTTGAGCCGGTCGCGCATCAGATAGCAGCCCTCGATGACGAACTCCTCGCGCTCCCGCAGTTCGGCGTCGGTCAGCTGCTTGTAGTAGTCGCGCAGCGCCATCCGGCCGAACGCCACATGGCGGGCCTCGTCCTGCATGACGTAGGCGAGGATCTGTTTGGGCAGCGGCTTGTCGGTGGTGTCCCGGATCATGCCGAAGGCGGCCAGCGCCAGGCCCTCGATCAGTACCTGCATGCCCAGGTACGGCATGTCCCAGCGGGAGTCGCGGAGGGTGTCGCCGAGGAGCGACTGGAGGTTGTCGTTGATCGGGTAGAGCATGCCGATCTTCTCGTGGAGGAAGCGACCGTAGATCTCGGCGTGCCGGGCCTCGTCCATGGTCTGCGTCGCGGAGTAGAACTTCGCGTCCATGTCGGGCACCGACTCCACGATCCGTGCCGCGCACACCATGGCGCCCTGCTCGCCGTGCAGGAACTGGCTGAACTGCCAGGAGGCGTAGTGCCGGCGCAGCCGGCCGCGCTCGGCCTCGCTCATCTTGTCCCAGTAGGGCGTCCCGTAGAGCGTCATGGCCTCGTCGGGGGTGCCCAGCGGGTCGTACGGGTCGACCTCCAGCTCCCAGTCGATGCGGCGCTGTCCGTCCCACTGCTTGTCCTTGCCCTTCTGGTACAGGGCCAGCAGGCGGTCCCTGCCGTCGTCGTACTCCCAGGACAGCCGGGCGCTGCCGGAGGCGGGGATCTGCCAGAGGGGGCTGTCGGTTGCGTGCACATAGAGATCGTGTGTGGACACGGACATCTCCTTCGGTCACGGACTGCCCGGTACCCGGTCGGAGTCGGTGCGGAACTGCCCGGTACGGGCGGGTAATCGGCAGGCTCACACGTGGGTTACCGCACGGTCAACAAGTCGCGCCCAGGGGATTGACGTCCTTACTGACAAGCAGTCTCATAAGAGACGACAGCAGACGTGACCGCCGGTAACACTCGAACGAGATCGCCGGCACCCCCCAATGAAGAGGTGCCTCAGCATGACGACAGCGCCTGACATCGCCGACATGGAACGCGAGGCGCTCAGGGACGCCCTCGGTCTGCTCAAGGACCGCGAGCAGGTCGCCGAGCGCCTCCTCGAGTCCTCCAGGAAGCACTCCTTCGACCCGGACACCGAACTGGACTGGGACGCCCCGTTCGAGGACGGCAAGTGGTTCTGGCCACCGGAGCTGGTCTCCCTCTACGACACCCCGCTGTGGCGGCGGATGTCCGAGGAGCAGCGGATGGACCTGGCCCGGCACGAGGCGGCCTCGCTCGCCTCGCTGGGCATCTGGTTCGAGGTGATCCTGATGCAGCTGCTGGTGCGGCACATCTACGACAAGCCGCTGACCAGCAACCACGTCCGCTACGCACTGACGGAGATCGCCGACGAGTGCCGGCACTCGATGATGTTCGCGCGCATGATCAAGCGCGCCGGGGCACCCGCATACCCCGTCTCCAAGCTGCACCACAACATGGCGCGGCTGCTGAAGACCGTCTCGACGACGCCTGGTTCGTTCACCGCGACACTGCTGGGCGAGGAGATCCTGGACTGGATGCAGCGGCTCACCTTCCCGGACGAGCGCATCCAGCCACTGGTGCGCGGTGTGACGCGGATCCACGTCATCGAGGAGGCCCGGCACGTGCGCTACGCACGCGAGGAACTGCGCCGCCAGATGGTCAAGTGCCCTCGCTGGGAGGCCGAACTGACGCGCATCAGCTCGGGCGAGGCCGCCCGCGTCTTCTCCATCTCCTTCGTCAACCCGCAGGTCTACGAGGACGTCGGGCTGGACAAGAAGGAAGCGGTCGCCCAGGTGAAGGCCAGCGGCCACCGGCGCGAGATCATGCAGTCCGGTGCCAAGCGGCTGACGGATTTCCTGGACGAGATCGGCGTACTGCGGGGCGTCGGCCGCAAGCTGTGGGTGAGCTCGGGGCTGCTGCCCAAGTGACACAGCCGTCGACCTGATGAGCAGTTCGCCGGCGCGACGAGGAGTGCATGGGAACCGCGTGAAGGAGGCGTGACGAACTCCGGTGGGACGCGGGGAACACGGACAACCGCCGGGGCGGTTACGCTGCACTGCATGAGCAGCAGCGGCACCGCCCCGGCGTATCGCAGGCTGAGCGTGCACGAGCGGCGCAACCAACTGCTCAAGCACGCGCTGGGCCTGTTCGCGCACCGGCCGCCCGAGGAGGTCTCGCTGGACGATGTCGCGGCCTCGGCCGGGGTGTCGCGCCCGCTCGTCTACCGGTACTTCCCCGGAGGCAAACAACAGCTGTACGAGGCCGCGCTGCGCAGCGCCGCCGACCAGCTCGAACAGTGCTTCGCCGAGCCGCCCGCCGGGCCGCTCACCACCCGGCTGGCCCGCGCACTCGACCGCTATCTCGCTTTCGTCGACGAGCACGACGCGGGCTTCATGGCACTGCTGCAGGGCGGCAGCGTGGTGGAGACCTCGCGCACGAGCGCCATGGTCGACGAGGTACGCAGGGACGCGGCCGAGCAGATCCTCGCCCACCTGGCTGCGGACCAGGGCGGCCAGGGCGGTGGATCGCCCCGGCTGCGCATGGCCGTACGGACGTGGATCTCCGCCGTGGAGGCCGCCTCCCTGATCTGGCTGGACGAGGGCAAACAGCCGCCGCTGCCCGAGCTGCGGGACTGGCTGGTGGACCACTTCGTCGCGGTGCTGACGGCCACCGCGGCCGGCGACCCGGAGACTGCCGCGGTGACCAGGCGGGCTCTGGCGCTGGAGAAGGCCGACGGCGCCGTCGCGGATCTGGTGCACAGGGTGCTGCCCGTCGTCTCCGACTCCGGGCATCTGTTGTGAGCACCCGGAGCCGGGAGCGGACCGGACCGCCCCGGTCATGGACTTAAATATTACTTGAAGATTGGCTAAGCTGAGGTCCATGCCGACTCAGCTGTCATGGAAGGCCAAAGAAGCGACCGTCGGAGAGCTGGCCGAACGCGCCGGGGTGGCCACCTCCACGCTGCGCTTCTACGAACGCGAAGGTCTCATCCGCAGCCGCCGCACCTCGGGCAACCAGCGCCGCTACAGCCGCGACACGCTGCGCCGCGTCGCCTTCATCCGGGCCTCCCAGCGGCTCGGCCTCCCGCTCGCCGCCATCCGGGACGCGCTCGCCCTGCTGCCGGAAGGTCGCACGCCCACCCGGGACGACTGGGCCGCCGTCTCGGAGTGCTGGCGCGAGGACCTCAACCAGCGCATCGCACTGATGGAACAGCTCCGCGACCACCTCACCGACTGCATCGGCTGCGGCTGTTTGTCGCTGACCGCGTGCGCACTGGTCAACCCCGAGGACCGGCTCGGCGAGCAGGGCCCCGGAGCCCGCCAGCTCGCCCAGCCGTGCGGCCCGGACCAGACGCCCGGCGAACGGTCGGACTGCCGAGGCGGCGAGGTCTCCGACGACGGAGAGCCGTGTACGGGCTCGGAGGAGGACTGTTCGACGGTCGCCGCCACGGCCGGTGGCGGCTCCGCGGCTGCAGCCACAGCCGGCGGCGATTCGACGGTTGCCGTCGTGTCCGACAGCGAAGCGGTCTGAGACGGTGCGCAGCGAGGAGACCGCCTTCCGCGGCGGCCCGCTGGACGGGCGCACACTCTCCGTGCCGCTGGGCCCGACCGGCCGGCCGCCGCGCAGCTACCAGGTGCCGGTGCCCGATCCGGAGGGCGGCCCGACGTCGGTCCACGTCTACCGGCTGGAACCGGCCGCAGTGAACCGTCTGGGGCTGCCGCGCGGCTGGGCGTACGTCTACGAGCCCGACGGGCTGCCCGCGAAGGGCCCGCTGGAGCGGTTGCCGTGGCGCAGGAAGCGCGACAGCTGACGCCAGTGGTCTGGTCCTCCCGCCCCGCCACGGCGCTTCGCGGAACCGGCGCCCCTGGTCACGGATGAGCCGCGCAGCCTGGACAGCGCCGCGGAGAGACGGTTTTCTGCTGGCGTGATCGAACGCATCGCGGGGCTGCGCGAGACGGACCCCCGGCAGCTCGGCCCCTTCCGGCTCTTCGGAACCCTCGGCCACGGTGGGGCGGGCACTGTCTACCTGGGCAAGGGCGCTTCGCGACGAGGTGCGCGCAAACGGGCGGCGGCCGTCCGTGCCGTTCGGCCCGAACTGCTGCGCGACCGGCAGCTGCGGGCGCGGCTGCGGCACGAGACGGCGCGGGTCGCCGACGCGGTCGACAGTCCCTTCGTCGCCGACGCGCTCGGCTGCGAACTCGACAGTGAGCTCCCCTGGGCGGCCGAGGCGTTCGTTCCGGGCGTGCCGCTGTCCGCTCTGGTGGCCCTGTACGGGCCGCTGCCGGAGATGTCCGTACGTGCGCTGGGGGGCGGTCTCGCCCGTGGGCTGGCGGCACTGGACGCGGCGGGTACGGCGCACGGGGATCTGCGGGTCTCGAACGTGCTGCTGACGGCGGACGGGCCACGCCTGGTGGACTACGGCATCGCACTGGGCAGGCGGCCCGGGGCCGTCGGTGCTGCGGGGTTCGGGCAGTCGGCGCGGCGGGCCGAGGACGTCTTCGCGTTGGGCACCGTACTGGCGCTGGCGGCGAGCGCGCGGCATCCGTTCGCCGGGAGCCCGCTGCCTTCGGCCCGCGAGGGCCCGGACCTGGCCGGAGTGCCCGACGCGCTGTGCGTGCCGCTGCTGGCCTGCCTGCACAAGGCCCCCGAGACCCGGCCCACCCCGGAGGCCCTGGCCCGTACGCTCGACCTCTCCGGCACGGCTACCCGCCCGGCACGGGAGTGGCTTCCGGAGCCGTATCTCCATGAGATCGGCAGCCGCGCGGACGAGGCGCGGGCGCTGATCGGGCGGCGGGGCTGGGGGCGCTGACGGGATGTGAGCGAGCGGCTGAGCTGTACGTCGGGGCCCGTTCCTCACACGTTCGGGTGACGGGAGGCGGCCCGAGGGCTGCTGGACACGGCGCGGGGGCGGGGGGTATTGGCCGGCGATTTCCACCCGCCGGGGCCCGGTGCCGGGCTCCGATGGCCACCGGACCAGCAGGGCAGCGGTTCACGGCCCTCCTCGCCCACCGCGCTCCCGGTCGTACCCGGGCGTGCCGCTGACGCCGGGTCAGCGCCCGGACGTGTCTCGATCGGGTGAGAGACGTGCGCCCAGCCGCTCGGCTCGTCCTGAGCCGGTGGCCTTGCCCGTGCCACGATCGCGGCAGAGCGGTCGATGACGGGGAGACGCCGCTCAGGAACGAGGTGTGCGGTGTTGAGGGTGTTGCGACAGACGAGGGCGCGGGCGGCGCGCGGAGGAGGGCTACCGACCACTGTGGCCAGGCCGCGCGGCGGCGCGGTACTGATCGGGCTCCTGCTGGCGGCCGTGACCGTGCTGGGGCCGGCTGCCTCGGTGGGTACGGGCGCGGCACCGGCGGCGAGCGCGCGGGCGCCCGCGGCTCCGGGCCCCGGACCCGCACCGGGACCACCGGATGCGGGGCGCAAGTCCGTCAGCGAGCTGCTGGGCGAGCTGAGCCAGCTGTACCAGCGCACTGAGGAGGCGTCGGAGGCGTACAACGGCACGGCCGAGAAACTCAAGGCCCAGCGCGCCGTGGCCCGCAAGGCACAGGCCAAGCTCTCCCGGGCCCGGTCCGTGCTGGCAACCGAGCGGCGACGGGCGGGGGAGCTGGCCCGGCAGCAGTACCGAGGAGAGGGGACGGGGTTCCCGCCGGCGGTGCAGATGCTGCTCACCCGGGACCCCCACCGGCTGCTGGAGCGCGGGCATCTGCTGCAGCGGGCCGCTGACGACCAGGCCGCCACGGTGCGGAGGCTGAGCGACGGGAAGCAGCGGTACGTGGCGGCGGCCCACGCGGGCGCGGGCGGCGGTGGCGCGGCAGGAACGGCTGGCTGAACGGAAGAAGAAGCAGCGCAACGAGGTGCGCAAACGGCTCAAGAAGGTGGAGGGACTGCTCTCCTCGCTCGACGGGGACCAGCTCGCACGCCTCCATGAACTGGAGCGGGACCGCACCGACGCGGCCCAGCAGAAGCTGGTGGCCTCGGGCGCGCTCGACCCCAGCGGCGCGATCCGCCCCGCTTCCGCACAGGGAAGGAAGGCTCTCGACTGGGCATTGAAGCAGGTCGGCAAACCGTATGTGTGGGGCGCCGAGGGGCCACGGGCCTTCGACTGCTCGGGGCTCACCTGGCGGGCCTGGCGCCATGCGCACCGCGAGATCCCGCGCACCAGCCAGGAGCAGTGGCGGCAGCTGCCCAGGGTGCCGCTGGACAAGCTGCGCCCCGGCGATCTGGTGATCTATTTCAAGGGGGCGACACATGTGGGCATGTACGCCGGAGGCGGTCGCGTGGTGCAGGCACCTCGCCCGGGAAGCGTGGTGCGGCTGACCCCGCTCGCGGTGGACCCGCCCATCGGAGCGGTGCGGCCGGACGGGCGGCGGGCATGAGGTCGGCCCCAGGACGGAGTGAGGGCTCAGTCCAGTTCGGCCAGGAGGACCGTGGCGTCGTCGTGCTGCTTGCCCCGGCGGGGGGACGAGTCCGCTTCGGCGGTGCGGACGCGCTGGACGAGGGCGCGCGGGCCCTCTTTGCGGACGAGCGCGAAGAGGCCCGCCCAGTCACCGAGGTGGAAGGTCTCCGTCCACCGGGTGGCGCCGTCGGTGAGGGCGAGCAGGGCGCTCACATCCGTCCTCGGGTGACTGCCCGTCACCGCATGTGCGGCGACACCCGGGTCGGCGGCGGCCGTGAAGAAGCCGCTGCCGTCCGGCGCGTTGCGCAAGCTCTCGACGGCCCGCACGTAGGCCTCGCGGTCCGCCTCCTCACCGGTCTGCCGTACGCGGTCGCGCAGTGCCCGCACGGCTGGCGGCAACGCGGCCAGGCGCCGGTCGAGAACGGGGTGGACCGTACCGTCTGCAGTCTCCACCAGGAGCGCGGAATCGGACAGCACCAGGTGCTCGACCCGCTCCTCGTCCCACCGGGCCCCGACGACGGTTGCCTGAGGGGTACGCGGGTGAAAAAGATCACATGTCTCACGATGGGCGTCCGCCGTGCGGGCCAGCGCGACGGCGAGGCATTCGGCCAGAGTCATGTCCCGGCGCGACCCCGCCAGTTCGAGCAGCGCACCACCGAGCCGTGCCACGAACCACGGCACTCCGTGACAGCAACCGTCGTCACCCTCGGGCGGGGTGACGCCGTCCAGCACCACG
This sequence comes from Streptomyces sp. B15, assembly GCF_018070605.1. Lineage (NCBI taxonomy): Bacteria > Bacillati > Actinomycetota > Actinomycetes > Kitasatosporales > Streptomycetaceae > Streptomyces > Streptomyces sp. B15. Next base: position 63,843 of record NZ_JAGPXJ010000007.1, on the reverse strand, counting down.
AGCGCTCCCCCCGTGCCGGAGGCCGGCAAGGTGGCCGACACGTAATCCTCGTTGAGGCGTTGAGGATTGCCGGGCTCGGTGATCATGTCGATGCGCATGACGGCAGTCTGCCGGACAGCCGATTCTTGAGCGGCCGGTGAGTGGCGTGGTGACGGCGCCGAGTGTCGCACCAGGCCGGTGCGTGGCGGCACCACGGGCCTGGTGCGTGGTACCTCGCACCAGCGTGCACACGGGCGCGGTCGGCCGGAAAACGACCGGACGCACAGCGGAATTTGTCCCTCCGCAAAGTGCGGCAGGCATCTTGCCAGGACGCCGGACGGATTTCCAACCAGTACCCGAGGTGCGGACAGCGCCCGGCTCAGGTCGAGTTGTTCCGCCGCCGAGGAGTGAGGTTCACTCCTTCGGGTGGCCCAGCAGGGGATTCTCACCCGTCTCAGGAGCGCACTGCCAAGGTCGGTCGTCGAGTGTGGGGACACCGCTGCGGAGCACCGCGCGGCCGGAGGCCAGGAGAGAAAGCTGGGAACCGAAGGTCGCGGAGGGTGCCGGCGCGGGGGCGGGGCCACCCTCTCGCCACACACGTTGGACTGTGCCGCCCGGGCCCTCCGGGAGAGGCGGGACGAGATTGCGAGTGCGGGTGCGGAAGAAGCAACGTCTCAGAGCGGACGTTCCCCAGGCCACGGCGACCGGCCCCGGCGCCACAGCAGCGGCCTCCGCGGAGGCTGAGCCCCAGGCGGAGACCGTCACTCCGGTGGGACGCCGACGTGCGCGGGTGCGCAACAGGCTGCTGGTGTCCGTCGCGGTGGGAGCCGTGGCCGTAGTGGCCGCGGGGGCACCCACCCTCGTGGCGGGTTCTCAGGACACCGCCGACGCACAGGAGCTCGTCGATCTGGCCCGGCTCAACCAGCAGGCCATCGCGCTGTCCCACTCCCTCGCGGACGAGCGGGACGGCATGGTCGAGTACATCGCGGCGGGCCGCAGCAGCAAGGACGGCGTGGGCGTCAGCGAGGCCCAGCGCAACCGGGTGGACCGCCAGGCCCGCGAGCTGCGCACCGCAGCCTCCTCCGCGGCGTCCGGCCCCGCCGCGCCCTCCGACTCCCCCCGCACGGTCGCCAAGGCCCTCAAGAAGCTGCCCTCGATCCGGCAGCGCGCCATGACGGGCAAGGGCGACCCGCTGGACTCCTACGAGGCCTACTCCGGCGTCATCCGGACGCTCCGCGACCTCACGCGCGGCGTCGCCGACGGGCTGCCCGCACGGGCGGAGAACCGCACGGCGGCCGCTCTCCCCGACCTGGCGCGCGCGGTCGACCAGGCGTCGGCCACCCGTGGCCTGCTGGAAGCGGCGCTCACCGGGCAGGGAACCCAGCGAGCGCTGGTGACGGCGGCGGGGAAGGCCCGGTTGCGCGAGCAGGCGGCACTCGCGGACTTCGAGGAGACGGCGGACACCAAGGCCCGCGAGAGCTACAGCACGACCGTCAACGGAGCGGACGTCACCGTCGCCGAGCGCTATCTCAAGGCCGTCACCGCGCGGACCCACCTGACGGCCAGTGCCCGGGCTGTGGACCGGGAGCGGTTCGACAGCTCCGTTTCGGCGCGCCTCGCCCATATGCGCGGTGTGCAGTCGTCGTTCGCGGCGGCGGAGGTCAAGCGGCTGGAAGGGCTGCGGGACGACGACGTGACAGCCCTTCAGCTGCGTGCCGGGCTGGTGGGCGGCTGTCTGCTGCTCGCCGTCGCCATCAGCGTCGCCACGGCCCGCTCCCTCACCCGTCCGCTGTCCGTGCTCAAACGCGGTTCGCAGCGGCTCGCCAAGGACCCGTCGGGTGAGGAGCCGATCACCTTCCGCGGCAGGAACGACGAGTTCACCGACGTGGTGAGAGCGATCAACACGCTGCGGGCCACCACCGCCGAGCTGCGGCGCCGATCGGCCTGTGCGGAGCGGGAGCAGGATCAGCTGGCCGTCGAGAAGGCGCAGCTGACGGAGAAGCACCAGCTGCTGGGCGAGGACTTCGCCGCCCTGCGGGCCGAGCTGGAGACGGTACGCGAGCAATTGGCCGCCCCGGCGCCGCACGGTATCGGCGCGGACATGAGCAAGGGCCCGGGCCCGGGCCCGGACGTGCGGCAGGACGCCCGCGCCGGCTCCGACGCGGGCGTGGCCGTGGCCGGTGCGGCGGCGGACCACGGAGCCTTCGCCGATCTGGGCACCCGCACGCTCACCCTGGTCGAACGGCAGCTCGGCATCATCGAGGGGATGGAGGAGAAGGAGGCCGACCCCGACCGGCTCGACACCCTCTTCAAGCTGGACCATCTGGCGACCCGTATGCGGCGGCACAGCGAGAACCTCTTGCTGCTGGCCGACGCCGAACGCACCGAGCGCGACATCTCCTCGGCCGCCCTGCCCCCGGCACCGCTGCTGGATGTGCTGCGCGCCGCCGTCAGCGAGATAGCACAGTACGAACGCGTCGAGTTGGGGGCTCTGCCACCGGAGGCGCGGGTCAGCGGTCCGGCCGCCGACGACCTGAGTCACCTGATCGCCGAACTCCTCGACAACGCGGCGGCCTTCTCCCCGGTCGAGTCCGGGGTACGGCTGAGCGCCCGGGTCCTGGAGAGCGGCGAGGCACAGGTGTCCGTGGAGGACGAGGGCGAGGGCATGCCCGAGTCACTGCTCGCCGAGCTCAACGACCGGCTGAGCGAGCCGCAGGCGGCCTGGGAAGCGCCGGGGACGAGCAGCCCCTGGGGGCTGGGGATGTTTGTGGTCGCCCGCCTGTCGGCACGGCACGGGATACGGGTGCAGCTGCGCAAGCCGACGACCCAGGGCACCGTCGCCGATGTCACCGTCCCCCGCGCACTGCTGCCCGGGAGCGCCCACCCCTCGGACGTGGCGGAGCCCTCCCGGACCAACGACGAGGACCAGCACTCCCGGGCCGACGACCTGGCCCCGACCCAGGCGGAGGAGCCGGCGGCCCAGTCGACGTCCGGAGCGGCGGCCGACCAGTCGGCCGTGCCGGCCGAGCAGCCTGGTTCCGTCACCCACCCGGGGCTGCCCCAGCGGGTCCGCAGGGAGACGCCCCGCGAGCCGAGCACGCCGCATCCGCGCAAGGGCGGTGTCACCGCCGAGGAGCTGCGCCGCAAGCTCGACATGTTCCAGCAGGGTGCCCGGGAAGGCCTGCGGGACGCCGGGACTGGAGCCCACGCGGGGAGCGGGGACGGGGCGCACGTCGCTCCGTCCGCTCCCGGCACAGCCGCTGAGCCCGAGCAGACCACACAGGAACAGCAGGCCCCGAAGGAACGGCAGGCAGCACCGGCGCCGCAGCAGGACCAGCGAGACCAGCAGGCCGACCAGACGGCAAGGGCCCGGCAGACCGAGGACACCGACCATGCGGAAGAGCGAGCGGGGGCGCAGGGTGACGGTGGTACCGCCAAGGAGGCACGTCAGTGAACCCGCTCACCACAGATCCGTCCGGCAGCGCGGAGGCGCGTAACCTCCGCTGGCTCCTCGACAAGCTTGTCGAAGAGGTGCCGGGTGTCCGGTCCGTGGCCGTCGTCTCGTCCGACGGACTGCTGCTGCTCGGGTCGGACCCCACTCTGGGGGTGGAGCACGGATCGGCTGCGCTGGGCGCCGAGCACGAACGCTCACACGAACCCGCGCCCGCACGCCAGCCCGCGCACCAGTCGGCGAACCCGTCCCCGCACCAGTCGGCGCACCCGACCGCGCACCAGGCGGCGAACCCGCCCGCATGCCCCGCGCAGGGCGCCGAGCGGGTGACGGTCCGCGAGGAGTCCGGCCTCCATCGGAGCGGAATGCCGGTACGACGGCGACGCGGTGGAGGCCGGGCACGCGGTCCCAAGGGAACCAGTGGCGATCTGGCCACCCTTGTCTCCGGGGTCGCCTCGCTGACGTTCGCTGCAGCGGATCTGATGGAGGGCGGCACGGTGAAGCAGACCATCGTGTCCATGGATGAGGGGGCACTGCTCATCATGGCCATCGGAGACGGCTCACTGCTGGGAGTGCATGCGACGGCCGACTGCGACATGGGTGCGGTCGGCTATCAGATGGGGCTCTTCGTGGGGCGGGCCGGCCATGTGCTGACGCCCGAGCTGCGGAGGGAGCTGAGAGGGGCGGTGGGCGCGGGCGCGGCCCGCTAGCAGACCCCGGGCTGGTGCCGGCCACACTGCTCCCTCACTCCTCCTGGTCCGCCAGCGAGTTGAGGCGGTGGAGGAGCCGGGCCAGCTCGGCGATCTCCCGGCGGTCCCAGGCGGCGAGCTTGCGGGCGTACGACAGGCGGCGTGCGTCGCGTACGCGGGTGAACCGTCGGCGGCCCTCCGGGGTGAGGCGGACGAGCGAGGCCCGGCGGTCCGCGGGGTCGGGGCGCCGGTCCACCAGTCCGAGCCCCAACAGGGCGTGCAGCTGGCGGCTTATCGTCGCCTTGCCGACGCCGAAATAGGCGGCGAGTTCGGTCGCCCGCTGCTCGCCCGCGTCCTCCAGGCGTACCAGCAGCCCGTAGGCGGCGGGTTCCAGATCGGGGTGGACCTGGCGGGCCATCTCGCCCGACGAGGCGCGGGCCCGTCGCAAAAAAACGGCCAACTCGCGCTCGACGTCGAGGCATTCGGGCCCGAAGGGCTCAGCGGCGCCCGCCGCTTCCCCATCGTCCGTGGAGCCCGTGGAGTCCGTGAAGTCGGTGGAGTTCTTGTGCACGTCAGTGGTGTCTCCGGCGTCTTCCATGAAGAAACTTATCTCCAGCCAGCCCGATAGTCCCAGCTCCGCCAGTATTTCGCAGGAGTAGACCAACGGCAGACGGTAGGGCGTCTTCCGCGTGGCCGGTCTACGCGCGTACTTTCGTTCTGACATGACCACACCAGTGGCGTGTAGTTACTCCGCGCGTCGCAGAGCAAAACCCCCCACATCGGTAAATACTACGCACGTACCAGACCCCCACCATCGAGGCTCCGGAGGCAGCGATGCCCAGCTTCAGATCCGGTACGGCCCGTCGCAGACGCGGAATGGCGGCTGTCGTCGGGATGTTCGTGTCCCTTCTCGCGCTCGTCCTGGCACTGCCGGGCGCGGCATCGGCCGTTCCCGGCAACGCGGACGGCGGTACGAAGTCGGCCAAGGCCGCCGAGTCCGGTAAGGCCGCGGAATCGGCCGAGGACGCCGAAGGCCTGCGTGGCAACCCCAAGGCCCCCGGCAAGCCCGGAGAGGCTTGGATGGGCGCCGGTGTGCAGATGCACGAGGCGGACTCCACCAACGGCAACCCGCCCGACAAGGACCGGGCGGGCCTGCTCGCGACGGTCCACGGAGTGGACGTCAGCAGCCATCAGGGCAACGTCGCCTGGTCGACCCTGTGGAACAGCGGAGTCCGCTTCGCCTACGCCAAGGCGACCGAGGGCACCAGCTACAAGAACCCCTACTTCGCCCAGCAGTACAACGGTTCCTACAACGTCGGCATGATCAGGGGCGCTTACCACTTCGCGCTGCCCAACTCCTCCAGCGGCGCCACGCAGGCCAACTACTTCGCCAGCAACGGCGGCGGCTGGAGCAAGGACGGCAAGACGCTACCGGGCGTGCTCGACATCGAGTACAACCCCTACGGCGCGACCTGCTACGGCCTGAGCAAGAGCGCGATGGTGAACTGGATCAAGGACTTCACCAGCACCTACAAGGCGAGGACCGGGCGCGACGCGGTCATCTACACCACCACGAACTGGTGGACCCAGTGCACCGGCAACAGCAGCGCCTTCGGCAACTCCAACCCGCTGTGGATCGCCCGCTACGCCTCCTCACCGGGCACCCTCCCGGCCGGCTGGGGCTTCTACACCTTCTGGCAGTACACCTCCAGCGGCCCGACCGTGGGTGACCACAATCTCTTCAACGGGTCGATGACACGGCTGAAGGTGCTGGCCAACAACGGCTGAGACCGCGTCTCGTGGTCCCCGAGCGGCTGTGAGGCTCCCTCGCACATGAGTGGCCCCCGCCTTGCGGCGGGGGCCACTCGATTGCCGGTCACGTCCGTCACGCCGCGACCGGCGTCTCCCGGGCGGGGGTCTGCGCGGGCGTCAGGGCCAGCTCCAGGACCTGGCGGACGTCGGAGACGGGGTGGACGTCGAGGTCGTCCAGCACCTCCGCGGGGACGTCGTCCAGGTCGGGCTCGTTCCGCTTGGGAATGACCACGGTGGTCACTCCGGCGCGGTGCGCCGCCAGGAGCTTCTGCTTGACGCCGCCGATGGGCAGCACCCGCCCCGTCAGTGAGACCTCACCGGTCATCGCCACCTCGGGCCGCACCTGGCGACCGCTGAGCAGCGAGGCCAGGGCCGTCGTCATGGTGATACCGGCGCTGGGTCCGTCCTTGGGCACGGCGCCCGCCGGTACGTGCAGATGGATGCCGCGCTCCTTCAGATCGCCGACGGGCAGTTCCAGCTCCGCGCCGCGCGAGCGCAGATAGGACAGGGCGATGTGCGCGGACTCCTTCATCACGTCACCGAGCTGGCCGGTCAGGGTGAGCCCGGAGGCGCCCGTCTCGGGGTCGGCCAGCGACGCCTCGACGAAGAGCACGTCCCCGCCCGCGCCGGTGACGGCCAGTCCGGTGGCGACGCCCGGCACTGCCGTGCGGCGCTCGGCCGGGTCCTGTGCGGCCTCGGGGGTGTGCCGCGGATGGCCGATCAGTTCGCGCAGCGCCTCCACCCCGACGGTGTAGGGCAGCTCGGCCTCGCCCAGCTGGTGCTTGGCCGCGACCTTGCGCAGCACCCGCTGGACCGACCGCTCCAGGGAGCGGACGCCTGCCTCCCGGGTGTATTCGGCGGCGAGCTTGCGCAGTGCCGCCTCGTCGAAGACGACCTCGCCGCTCTCCAGGCCGGCTCGCTCCAGTTGGCGGGGCAGCAGATGGTCGCGGGCGATGGTGATCTTCTCGTGTTCGGTGTACCCGTCGAGCTCGACGACCTCCATGCGGTCGAGCAGGGGCTGCGGGATGGCTTCCAGGACGTTGGCGGTGGCCAGGAAGACAACGTCCGACAGGTCGAGCTCGACCTCCAGGTAGTGGTCCCGGAAGGTGTGGTTCTGCGCCGGGTCGAGGACCTCCAGCAGGGCCGCTGCCGGGTCGCCGCGGAAGTCGGAGCCGACCTTGTCGACCTCGTCCAGCAGGACGACCGGGTTCATCGATCCGGCCTCCTTGATGGCACGGACGATGCGGCCGGGCTGGGCGCCGACGTAGGTGCGCCGGTGGCCGCGGATCTCGGCCTCGTCCCGGACGCCGCCGAGTGCGACGCGGACGAACGTGCGGCCCATCGCACGGGCCACGGACTCGCCCAGCGAGGTCTTTCCGACGCCGGGCGGGCCGGTCAGCGCCAGCACGGCGCCGCCCGCCCGTCGCCCACCACCACCCGTAGAGGACGCGCTCCGCGCGGCATTGTCCGTCTGCCGCCCGCCGACGACACCGAGGCCCCGCTCGGTGCGCCGCTTGCGTACGGCCAGGTACTCGGTGATGCGTTCCTTGACGTCCTGCAGCCCGGCGTGGTCGGCGTCCAGAACGGCCTGGGCGCCGGTGATGTCGTAGGCGTCCTCGGTGCGCTCGTTCCAGGGCATCTCCAGGACGGTGTCGAGCCAGGTGCGGATCCAGCTGCCCTCGGGGGACTGGTCGCTGGAGCGTTCCAGCTTGTCGACCTCCTTGAGGGCGGCCTTCTTGACCTCTTCGGGCAGGTCGGCCGCCTCGACGCGGGCGCGGTAGTCCTCGCTCTCGTCCTCGGGGTCGCCGTTGAGTTCGGCGAGCTCCTTGCGGACGGCTTCGAGCTGGCGGCGCAGCAGGAACTCGCGCTGCTGCTTGTCGACGCCCTCCTGGACGTCCTTGGCGATGGACTCGGCCACGTCCTGCTCCGCGAGGTGGTCGCGCAGGGCGGTCGTGGCGATCTTCAGTCGCTCGACCGGCTCGACGGTCTCCAGCAGCTTCAGCTTCTGCTCGGTGGACAGGAACGGGGAGTAGCCGGCGTTGTCGGCGAGCTGGCCGACGTCGTCGATCTGCTGCACCCGGTCCACGACCTGCCAGGCGCCCCGCTTGCGCAGCCAGTCGGTGATGAGGGCCTTGTACTCCTTCATCTGCTCGGTGACATGACCGGGCAGGGGGTCGGGCACGGTCTCGGCGACCGGCGTGCCCTCCACCCACAGCGCGGCGCCGGGCCCTGTGGTCCCGGTGCCGACGCGGATGCGGCGCAGCCCGCGGATGAGTGCGCCCGGGTCACCGTCGGCGAGGCGTCCGATCTGCTCCACCCGGCCCTCGACGCCGATCTCGGCGTAGCTGCCCTCGACCCGCGGGACGAGCAGCACACGGGGCTTGTCACCGTCCGGCGCGTCCGAGGCGGCGGACTTCGCGGCGTCCACGGCGGCCCGCACATCGTTGTCCGAGAGATCCAGCGGCACCACCATTCCCGGCAGCACGACGCCGTCCTCGGCGTCGATGGGCAGCACAGGCAGGGTGAGCGGTGTGGACTCCAGGGACTCAGCAGCCATGATCTCTCCCTAGGCAGGCAAGTTGAGTAGTACCCACTCAATGCTTTTGAGGCTGCTTGTGTTCCCCCGGATCCGGGAAGTTCTGTTCGCTGTCAGCGATCGAGAACGGGCGGTGCTCGTCCTACCCTGCCCCCATGCCGAACGCCGTCAACGCAGTAGCCCACCAGCCGCCGACCACGATCGAACGGCGGGACGGCCCCTACGGGGAGGTCGTACTGCGGCAGCGGGGGCCGCAGTACGAGATCGTCGCCAACGGGTGCTTCCTGATGGACACCTCGGACGGCCGCTCCGAGCGGCTGCTGGTGCGCGCGGCCCTGGACGAGCTGGCCACCAGGACCGCGCCGCACGTACTGATCGGCGGGCTCGGGGTCGGCTTCTCGCTGGCGGAGGCAGCGGCCGAGCCCCGGTGGGGCCATATCACCGTCGTCGAACGGGAGCCCGCGATCCTCGACTGGCACGGCACCGGTCCGCTCTCCGAGATCACCGGCCGGGCGCTGGCCGACGCCCGCACCGAGCTGGTGGAGGCCGACCTGGTGGCGTATGTGCACGAGTCGGCCGCCGCCGGGCGGCGCTTCGACGCGCTGTGCCTGGACATCGACAACGGCCCCGACTGGACCGTCACCGACGACAACACCACGCTCTACTCCCCCGCCGGACTGGCCGCCTGCCGGGCGGCTCTCACCCCCGGCGGAATCCTCGCCGTGTGGTCGGCACAGCCGTCGCAGAGATTCGAAGGATGTCTGCGTAATGCGGGATTCTGCCGTGTTCGGACGGATGAGATCACAGTCGCCCGAGGCGTCCCCGACGTGGTCCACTTCGCGGCGCGACCGGCGTAGCCTAGGCCCGTAGCAGGCCCTTACGCTGCTGTCCCAGGAAAGCCGGAAAGAGCCACAGGGGCGGGGTCGCATGGACCAGAAGAACACCACTCAGACACCTGGCGGCGCTGCCGCCGCGACCACCCCGGGCGCCCAGCGTCGCATCCTCGTCGTCGAGGACGACCCCACCATCGTCGACGCCATCGCGCGGCGGCTGCGGGCCGAGGGCTTCCAGGTGCAGACGGCGGGCGACGGGCCCGCTGCCGTGGACACCGCCGAGGCATGGCAGCCGGACCTGCTGGTGCTGGATGTGATGCTGCCCGGCTTCGACGGCCTGGAGGTCTGCCGCCGGGTACAGGCCCAGCGACCGGTCCCGGTGCTGATGCTCACCGCGCGGGACGACGAGACGGACATGCTGGTCGGCCTCGGTGTGGGTGCCGACGACTACATGACCAAGCCGTTCTCGATGCGGGAGGTCGCCGCACGGGTGCACGTACTGCTGCGCAGGGTCGAGCGGGCCACCCTGGCCGCGCACACACCGCGCAGCGGCATACTCCGGCTCGGGGAGCTGGAGATCGACCACGCGCAGCGGCGGGTCCGCGTCACCGGTGAGGACGTACACCTGACACCCACCGAGTTCGACCTGCTGGTGTGCCTGGCGCACTCCCCCCGCGCCGTGCTCTCGCGCGAGCAGCTGCTGGCCGAGGTGTGGGACTGGGCGGATGCCTCCGGCACCCGCACCGTCGACAGCCACATCAAGGCTCTGCGGCGCAAGATCGGCGCGGAGCGCATCCGCACCGTGCACGGCGTCGGATACGCCCTGGAGACCCCGGGCCCGGAGGGCGCCACGGCGCCGGTGACGGGCGCCGCGACGGAGAGCTCCTGACGGCCGGCGGAGACGGAGCGACGTGTCCGTGTCCATGTCCTTCTCCCTGACGGCCCGCACGCGCTCCCTCGCGCGCTCCCTGGCCCGCCTGCTGCTTCGCGGGGCGGCCCGCTGCAGGCGGGCCGCCGTCCGGCATGCCGCCCACGCCTGGGAGCGGCTGTGGGAGGGGTTGCGCCCGGTGGACCCCTACCGGTCGGTCAAGGCGGCGCTGGGCTGGCTGGTGATCGTCTCCGTGGTGATCACCACGCTGCTGGCGCTGTTCGCCATGCAGTCGGCGACCGAGCTGCGGGTCATCACGATCATCTCCATCGTCGCCTCGCTGCTGATCACCCAGTTCGTGGCGCAGTCGCTGACCGCGCCGCTGGACGAGATGACGGACGCCGCCAAGGCGATGGCGAGCGGCGACTACTCCCGACGGGTGCGCGGCGAGCGGCGGGACGAGTTCGGCGAGCTGGCCGCGAACTTCAATCGAATGGCCGCCGATCTGGAAGCCGTCGACCAGCACCGCAAGGAGCTGGTCGCCAACGTCTCGCACGAGCTGCGCACCCCCATCGCGGCGCTGCGCGCGGTGCTGGAGAACGTGGTGGACGGCGTCTCGGACGCCGACCCGGAGACGATGCGCACCGCCCTGTCCCAGACCGAGCGGCTGGGCCGGCTCGTCGCCCACCTGCTGGACCTCTCCCGGCTGGACAACGGGGTGGTGCCGCTGCACTCGCGCCACTTCGAGGTGTGGCCGTATCTGGCGGGTGTGCTCAAGGAGGCCAACATGAGCAAGGGCTCGGGCCACTCCCGCAAGGATGTCCACCTCCATCTGGATGTCTCGCCTCCCGAGCTGATGGCCTACGCGGACCCCGAGCGGCTGCACCAGGTGGTGGCCAACCTGATCGACAACGCCGTCAAGCACAGTCCGCAGCACGGCCGGGTCACGGTCAAGGCCAGGCCGGGAGCGAGCTGGGGCCAGGGCGCGGGCGCCGGCTCCGGGGCTCCGGGCGACGGCAGCCTGGAGGTCGAGGTGCTGGACGAGGGGCCCGGCATCCCCGAGTCGGAGCGGGAGCGGGTCTTCGACCGGTTCAGCGGCGCGCACAGCGCCGACTCGACCCCGGGCCGCAAGGGCGGGATCAGCCCCGGTGGCGGCACCGGACTGGGGCTGGCCATAGCGCGCTGGGCGGTGGAGCTGCACGGGGGCCGGATCCGGGTGGCCGAATCGCCCCGCGGCTGCCGGATACAGCTCACCCTTCCGGGGACGGGAGCGGCGCAGGGTTGACGTACCCTCGCAGGTGAGAACCCGCGGACGCGAAATATGGGCTGCCCGGTTCCCGGGCTGGGGCAAAACTGTGAGTGATTCCCGTCAATTTTGGCCCCGAAACCGCCGCCGCGATGTGACGTACGTGACCAAGAGCGGCCCGGACTCCACCAATCGTCCGGAGAGGCGTAGCCTTTATTTCCGCTGTCCACCACCTAAGGAAGCGGAAGAGGGCGGTTGCCGCCGTGTCGTCACAGTCCCCCAACAGCTCATCGAGCACCACTACGGAACGGAAGGACGGACAGGGCAAGGACCCTGGCCCGTCGTTCGGGCCAAACGAGTGGCTCGTCGACGAGATCTACCAGCAGTACCTCCAGGATCCGAACTCGGTAGACCGAGCCTGGTGGGACTTCTTCGCTGACTATCAGCCGGAGTCCTCAGACGGAAGCACGGCGCCGGACGGCGCGGGCACCCCGCGGGACAACGCCCCGTCGCCCGCGAAGGCCGCACCGGCCCAGGCTCCGGCTGCCGCCGAGCAGGTTGCCCCGCAGCCCGCGCAGGCCGGTGCCCCGGCGAAGGCGGAGCCTGCCGCGCCGAAGCAGCAGCCGAAGCCCGCCCAGCCGCAGCAGGCCGCGCCCGCCAAGCCGGCGGCGCAGCAGCCCGCGCAGGCGGACGGGGCGAAGGCTCCGGCCGGCAAGGCGGCGCCCGCGGCCCAGGAGGCCGAGGGCCCGGAGTACCTGCCGCTGCGCGGCCCGTCCGCGGCTGTGGCGAAGAACATGAACGCCTCCCTGGAGCTGCCCACGGCCACGTCCGTGCGGGCGGTCCCGGTGAAGCTGCTGTTCGACAACCGCATCGTCATCAACAACCACCTCAAGCGCGCCCGTGGTGGCAAGGTCTCCTTCACGCACCTGATCGGCTACGCCATGGTGCAGGCACTGAAGGCGATGCCGTCGATGAACTACTCCTACGCGGAGAAGGACGGCAAGCCCACCCTGGTCAAGCCGGAGCATGTGAACCTCGGTCTGGCCATCGACCTGGTGAAGCCGAACGGCGAGCGCCAGCTGGTGGTCGCGGGCATCAAGAAGGCCGAGACGCTGACCTTCTTCGAGTTCTGGCAGGCGTACGAGGACATCGTCCGCCGGGCGAGGAACAACAAGCTGACGATGGAGGACTTCTCCGGCGTCACCTGCTCGCTGACCAACCCGGGCGGCATCGGCACCGTGCACTCAGTGCCCCGTCTGATGCCCGGCCAGGGTCTGATCATGGGCGTCGGCGCCATGGAGTACCCGGCGGAGTTCCAGGGCACCTCCCAGGACACCCTCAACCGGCTGGGTGTCTCCAAGGTCATGACGCTGACCAGCACCTACGACCACCGCGTCATCCAGGGTGCGGCCTCGGGCGAGTTCCTGCGCCAGGTGGCCAACCTGCTGCTGGGCGAGAACAACTTCTACGACGAGATCTTCAAGGCGCTGCGCATCCCGTACGAGCCGGTGCGCTGGAACCAGGACATCGACGCCTCGCACGACGACGACGTCACCAAGGCCGCACGCGTCTTCGACCTGATCCACTCCTACCGGGTGCGCGGCCACATCATGGCCGACACCGACCCGCTGGAGTACAAGCAGCGCAAGCACCCCGACCTGGACATCACCGAGCACGGGCTCACCCTGTGGGACCTGGAGCGGGAGTTCGCGGTCGGCGGCTTCGCCGGCAAGTCCATGATGAAGCTGCGCGACATCCTGGGCGTGCTGCGTGACTCGTACTGCCGCACCACCGGCATCGAGTACATGCACATCCAGGACCCCAAGCAGCGCAAGTGGATCCAGGACCGGGTCGAGCTGCAGCACGTCAAGCCGGAGCGCGAGGAGCAGCTGCGCATCCTGCGCCGCCTCAACGCCGCCGAGGCGTTCGAGACGTTCCTGCAGACCAAGTACGTCGGCCAGAAGCGCTTCTCGCTGGAGGGCGGCGAGTCCGTCATCCCGCTGCTGGACGCGGTGATCGACGCGGCCGCCGAGTCCCGGCTGGACGAGGCCGTCATCGGCATGGCCCACCGCGGCCGGCTGAACGTGCTGGCGAACATCGTGGGCAAGCCGTACGCGCAGATCTTCCGGGAGTTCGAGGGCAACCTCGACCCGAAGTCGATGCACGGCTCCGGCGACGTGAAGTACCACCTCGGTGCCGAGGGCGTCTTCACCGGCCTGGACGGCGAGCAGATCAAGGTCTCGCTCACCGCCAACCCCTCCCACCTGGAGGCCGTGGACCCGGTCCTGGAGGGCGTGGCACGCGCCAAGCAGGACATCATCGGCAAGGGCGGCACGGACTTCACCGTCCTGCCGATCGCGTTGCACGGTGACGCGGCCTTCGCGGGCCAGGGCGTGGTGGCCGAGACGCTCAACATGTCGCAGCTGCGCGGCTACCGCACCGGCGGCACCATCCATGTCGTCATCAACAACCAGGTGGGCTTCACCGCCGCTCCCGAGTCGGCGCGCTCGTCGATGTACTCGACGGACGTGGCCCGGATGGTCGAGGCGCCGATCTTCCACGTCAACGGCGACGACCCCGAGGCCGTCGTCCGGGTGGCGCGACTGGCGTTCGAGTACCGGCAGGCGTTCAACAAGGACGTGGTCATCGACCTGATCTGCTACCGGCGCCGCGGTCACAACGAGACCGACAACCCGAAGTTCACCCAGCCGCTGATGTACGAACTGATCGACCGCAAGCGCTCGGTGCGCAAGCTCTACACCGAGTCGCTGATCGGCCGGGGCGACATCACGCTGGAGGAGGCCGAGCAGGCTCTCCAGGACTTCCAGGGGCAGCTGGAGAAGGTCTTCACCGAGGTGCGGGACGCCACATCGGCACCGGCACCGGCCGAGGTCCCGGCTCCGCAGCCGGAGTTCCCCGTGCACGTGGAGACGGCCATCAGCCAGGAGGTCGTCAAGCGGATCGCCGAGTCGCAGGTCAACATCCCCGACCGGATCTCCGTCCACCCGCGTCTGACGCCGCAGCTCCAGCGCCGCGCGCAGATGGTGGAGGACGACACGATCGACTGGGGCATGGGCGAGACGCTGGCCATCGGCTCGCTGCTGATGGAGGGCACCCCGGTCCGGCTGGCGGGCCAGGACTCGCGACGCGGCACCTTCGGCCAGCGGCACGCGGTGCTGCTCGACCAGAACACCGGCGACGACTACACGCCGCTGCTGTACCTGTCCGACGACCAGGCCCGCTACAACGTCTACGACTCGCTGCTGAGCGAGTACGCGGCGATGGGCTTCGAGTACGGCTACTCGCTGGCCCGCCCCGAGGCGCTGGTGATGTGGGAGGCGCAGTTCGGCGACTTCATGAACGGCGCCCAGACGGTCATCGACGAGTTCATCTCCTCGGCCGAGCAGAAGTGGAACCAGACCTCTGGTGTCACCCTGCTGCTGCCGCACGGTTACGAGGGCCAGGGCCCGGACCACTCCTCGGCCCGGATCGAGCGGTTCCTCCAGCTGTGCGCGCAGAACAGCATGACGGTCGCCATGCCGTCGCTGCCCTCCAGCTACTTCCACCTGCTGCGCTGGCAGGTGCACAACCCGCACCACAAGCCGCTGGTCGTCTTCACCCCGAAGTCGATGCTGCGGATGAAGGCGGCGGCCTCCAAGACGGAGGAGTTCACCAGCGGCGGCTTCCGTCCGGTGATCGGTGACACGCTGGTGGACAGCGGCCAGATGGACCCGGCCAAGGTCCGCAAGGTCGTCTTCTGCTCCGGCAAGGTCTACTACGACCTGGAGGCCGAGCGGCAGAAGCGGGGTCTGACCGACCCCGAGTCCGCCGACACGGCGATCATCCGGCTGGAGCGGCTCTACCCGCTGCCCGGCAAGGAGATCCAGACCGAGATGGCGCGGTTCACCAACGCCGAGAAGTACGTGTGGGCGCAGGAGGAGCCGGCCAACCAGGGCGCCTGGCCGTTCATCGCCCTCAACCTGGTCGACCACCTCGACCTGATCATCGGCTCGGAACCCGTCCCGAACGCGGACCGACTGCGTCGCGTCTCCCGGCCGTCCTCGTCCTCGCCCGCCGTGGGCTCGGGCAAGCGGCACGCGGAGGAGCAGGCGCAGCTCATCCAGGAGGTCTTCGAGATCTGAGCCGACCGGGCCGATGACGGCCCGTCGTACGAAGCCGAGGGCCCCCGCCGCGCATTGCGGCGGGGGCCCTCGGCCGTGTGCGGGACCCGGCCGGCTCAGCCCAGGTACGGCTCGTAGTCCCAGTACGGGCGGGTGCGCTGGCGGGCGGCGAGGGTGTGCTGGTGCTGGGCGCCCAGCGAGCGGGTGAACCGCTCCAGGGCGTCACTCTCCAGCGCGCGGGCCTCCTCGCGGCGCCGCAGGGAGCGCAGATCGCCGGCGTGGGCCACCATGCACGAAAGGGTGAGGGGGTGGTCGGCGCCCAGCACCCGCTGGGAGCGCTCCAGGGTGTCGCGGCTCAGCTCGAAGGCGTCTTCCAGGGCTTCGCTGAAGTTTCGGCCGCCGCTGGTGTTCAGGGCGCAGCCGAGTGTGGCGGGGTGGTCGGCGCCCAGCAGTGTGGTGAGCCCGGCCAGCGCCTGCTCGAACATGTTGAGCGCGCCATCCCGCTCGCCCTCCGCCTGCAGCACCAGCCCCGCGTTGGACTGCATCGCGGTGGGGACCGGGTGCGCGGGGCCCAGCAGGGAGCGGAAGGCGTCCTCCGCCTCGGTCAGCAACTCGCGGGCGAGTGCCAGGTCGCCGTGCTCCCGCAGGAAGTTGCCGTAGTCGGTCAGCAGCGAGAGCGTGGAGTAGTGGGTGCGATTGTGCACCTGTTCGTGCTGCTCCAGCAGGAGCGCCATGGCGGTGGCGATGTCCTGGCGCGGAGTGCCCGCCCTGCGCTGGCACAGCAGCAGATTGTGCCGGGCCATGAGGGTCTGCGGATGCTGGGCGCCCAGCACCTGCAGATGCAGCCGCATGCCGAGCTCCTGGCGGGCCAGCGCCTCCTGGTAGCGGCCCATCAGCCGCAGGTCTCGGGCGCAGGCGTTGCCGGAGGCGAGAGTGTTGGGGTGGCGGGCCCGCAGCACCTGCTCGCGTTTGCGGAGGGTGTCCAGATCCGTTTCGTAGGCGTCCTCGTAGCGGCCCAGTAGCCGCAGGCCGACGGCGAGATTGTGCTGGGCCAGCAGGCTCGTCCATTCCTCCGGGCCGTACAGCCGAGCGGAGACCTCGACAACCTGCCTCTGCAACTGCAGCGCTTCGTCGTACTGGCCCAGCAGCCGCAGGTCGGAGGCGAGACAGCTGGTGGCGTCCATGACGGCTTCCTCGTGGGCGCCGTCGGAGGGCGGCATCTCGCGCAGCCGCTCCAGCCGGGCGCTGTCGAACGCCTGTGCCTCGCGGAACCGGCCACCCCCGCGTAGCAGGTTCCCCTGCATGGTGGTGAGCGCCAGCATCTGCGAAGCCGTGGCGTCCAGGAACGTCTCCCAGTCCCCGCGAATGCTGTCGGCCAGCTCGGCGCCGAGAGTGTACTCACCGCTGGAGTAGCAGTAGCGCAGGCAGTTGAGCAGCATCTCCTGGACGCGGCGATCCTTGCTGGAGGGTGCGCCCGAGGCGATCAGATGGGGCAGCATCTCGGCGTAGCGGCCCCACTGGCGGCTGTCGTTGGGAGTGCCGGGATCAGCCTCCACCAGCAGCCGGTGCACGGTCTCGCGATAGATGTCGTTCTGCCTGCCCTGGGTCAGCTCCGCGATGACGCGGTGGACGACCTGGTGCATATGGACGGAGTCGCTCTGGTCACCGTCGCCGACGGCGGGAGTGCGGGCCTCACGGGTGAGCACCGAGTAGTTGACGAGGGAGTCCAGCGCACGCGTCCAGCCGGAGCGGTCCTTGCTGAACCAGCGCAGCGTCTCGGGAAGTTCGGCGGCCGGGATGCCCCGGGCCAGCCCCAGCGGGATGCGGCCGGGTGCGAAGACGGAGCACAAGGAGAGCAGTTCCACAGCGCGCGGCTCGGACTTGCGCAGCTTGTTGAGCAGCATCGACCAGGAGGTCAGGGAGGAGTACGGGTAGTCGTCCGGCATGGTGTTGCTCTCCAGCCGGGTGAGCCCCACCCCCCGCACCATGCGCAGGTACTCGGGCACTTCCATGCCCTCCTCGCCCAGCCAGGCCGCGGCCTGCGCCAGCTGGAGCGGCAGGTCCTGGAACTCGTCGGCCACCTGGTCGGCCTGCTCCACGGTGATGTGCGGGGCACGGCGCATCAGATAGCCGGTGGACTCGGCGCGGCGGAAGGCGCTGATCTGCTTGATGTCGGTGAGGGAGCGCCAGCTCTTGTTGCGGGAGGTGATCAGGACGTGGCCGCTGCCGCCCTGGGGGAGGTAGGTGGCGGCTTCCTCGGGCTCCTCCCAGCCGTCGAAGATCAGCAGCCACCGGCCGGACGGCTCGTTCCTGCGCAGCGCCTCGCGTACGGCGCGCACCCGCTCGCCGACCTCACCGGAGCTGTCGAGACCGATCTCGGTGGCGAGCGAGCCGAAGGTGTCGCGCTGGGTGTTGCGCTGATCGCAGTTGACCCACCAGACGACGTCGTAGTCGGGTGCGAAGCGGTGCGCGTACTCCGCCGCGATCTGCGTCTTGCCGATGCCCGCCGTCCCGACCAGTGAGCAGACGGCGGCGCCGTGCTCGGCGTCCATCAGCCGCTGCTGGAGGTCGCCGAGGATGACGTCGCGGCCGGTGAAGCGGGCGTTGCGGCGCGGTACCTCGCCCCAGATGGCGGGCGGGTCGTTCGGGTAGCGGCTGGCGTAGCCGGGCTGCGGGACGGGGATGCGGCGGGGCCGCAGTCCGAGCCGGTTGAGCAGCCGCCGCTCGGCCTCCTCCTCGCCGACGCCCCACAGGTTGACCGGCTCCAGCACCGCGGTGGCCGGCAGCAGTTCGCGGTTGGTCAGGTTGACGGCGGCGAACCGGTCCGCGTGCTGGGCGACATAGCCGCGCAGCACGGCGTTCCAGTCGGCCTCGGTGCGCGGACCGAGCTGGAGGAACACATCGCTGATGACCAGCAGGACGCGGCCGGTGGCGAGCTGGAGGTCGCCCAGCGCCTCGTCCAGCGGCTGCTCGCGGTCCGGGTCCCAGCGCTGGAGCGTGGTGCGATGCCCATGGCTCTCCAGCCGGTGCGCGATCCAGTTGCCCCAGCCCCGGTGATAGCCGGGAAAGACCACCACGAAGTGCTCGGACTCCCCTCCGGGCGCCCCGCCCTGAGCCGGTTCCCGCTGAGCGACCATGCTTGCGTTCTCCCTCGTCCAGCAGCCGTCGCCGCCTCGCGGGCGACGTGTACGGCGAGATTACCCAAAGTGACCGTTTGTGAGCCTGTCGGCTGCGTTTTCGCTGTCGGCCGCGTTGCCCGCGCTGTCGGTGTTCCCGGCGTGCTCCGCCGACTCCGCGTCCCGGGCGGCCCTCCCGCCCGGGGAGCTCAGCCGCCGGTAGCGATGGCGCATGCCCTCCACGAACTCTGTGCCCTGACGGGTCAGTTGACCAGAGCCCAGAAGGAGGAAAAGAGCGTGGTCGACCTGGGCACCGTAGTCGGCCGCGCGGCGCCGGGCGGCCGCGCGCTCGGCGGGCGTCGCCGAGGCCCGGCGGGCGAGCCTGGCCCACAGATCGGCGAGGGCCAGATGCGCGTAGGTGCCCTGCACGACGGCGCCCAGCGGCCTGGGGTCGCTGCGCCAGCCGACGCGGTAGACGGCCTCGGCGGACTCGTCGTTGAGCCGTACGACACCACCGAGGACGGCGAGCTTGCTGTGCTGCACCTCGTGGACGAGGACCTCGGCCATCTCCTCCGGCGTTCGCGGAAGGGTCGTCAGCACGGCCCAGGGTGCGGCCAGTCGGGTGGCGCTGGCCCGCCCGTCGGGTTTCCACAGCACAGGGACGACGGCGCGGACGAGGCCCACCACCTCGGCGGCGCGCTCCGGGTCGGCGTCGCCCAGCAGATCCAGCGCGCGGCTCCACAGCTCCCGCCACTCGTATGCCTCGTCCGGGGCGATCAGGGCGGCAGGCAGCAGTCCCGCGAGCCCTGCGCGGCCCGTCTCCCGGGCGAGGTGCGGGTCCTGGTCGTCGAGCACGGCGGGCCCGCCGGGCAGTGGGCCGAGGGGGCGCCAGCCCTCCGCCGGTGGCGCCGCACGGCTCAGCAGGTCGCCCCGCGCGAGGGCGGTCGGCCGACCGTCCTGCGGGGTGAAGGTGACCGTGTCGTCGGTCGCCTCCATGCGCACCCGGGGCGCGGTGGTCATGTACGAACCCAGGCCGGGGAGGGCGAGGATGCCGTCGTGCGCCGACAGGACGAGGCGGAAGTCGCAGCCGGCTGCGGTGGCCACCGTCGCGGCGAGCGCACCCAGACCCGCCAGCGCCGTGACGAAGTCGTCGCCGGGCGCGGCCAGGGCGTGCGCCAGCCAGTTGCCTGCCGCCGGATAGCCGAGGACGCCGCGCGCCGCGGCGGGGTCGTGGTGCTCGGCGTCCTCCAGCAGCGTCCAGTGCTCGCGCAGCGCGCGGGCCGTCTGTGGGGGCAACTGGGTGCGCTCGGCCCTGGTCAGCAGTGTCTTGAGCAGGACGAGGCGTCTGCTGTGCAGCCAGCCGCCCAGTACGGCGGCCTCTCCCGGCACCGGCCGCGTCTCCCCCATCCGACGGAGCTGGGGGCCCGGTATCTCAAAGGGGTTCATGACGGCCCACGCTGTCTCCCGGACCCGGAGGCGGGCCGGAGGTGCCGTGGACCGAGCCGAAGGTTGACCGGATCACACCCCGTTTCCCGGCTGCCCGGTGGCTGCCTGCCGGGGGTCCGCCGGAGTGTCGACGCCTGCCGATACGACCGGCTTCCCCGCCGGAGGACCGCCACACCCGCGACAGTTCCTCGGGGGTGCGGAGCGCACTCTCCACGGCGGCGGTGACGGCGGGATCGTCGCAGGTCCTGAGGGTACGCAGGGACACATCCGTCAGATCGGGCAAGGGCGACGGCGGTGCGGCGTCGGGCCCACGGCCCGGGCTGCGGGACGCGCCCTCGGTCCGCTTCGGCACGCTCTTCTCCTCCCTAGGACCCCCACCCGGGGGCGGTAACACGGATGATGTCTCTTTCCCGGGGCAGGTAGCCGGAAACACGTGCGAGGAGCGGGGCCACCGCATTCGGCCGGTCCTCGCCTTCCCCCGCGTGCCACATCAGGTCAGCCCCCCGTTCCCCCGTCAGTTCCTCCCCGTTCCCCCGTCCGTTCCCCCCGTTCCGCACGCTGATGCCTCCCCCGGCCGGCGCGTCGGCGCACCCGGTTCGGTGGCTTGCGCTCAACCCGCCAGTTCGGCCACCCGGTCCCTGGTGTCGCGCACCTCGGCCCAGGGGAGGTCCGCCAGCTGCCCGGCCAGCAGCTGCCATTCGGCCTCCGCCGCGCGGTAGTCGGCCAGCGCCTCCTCGGTACGCCCCTGGGAGCGATGGAATTCGGCCCGCCCGTGCAGCGCCCTGGCTGCGGTGACGGAGCCGCCCTCGCGGGCATCGGCCAGTTCCTCCAACGCCCTGGTGAGATCGGCCGCCACCTGCTGGGACTCCGGAGCAGCCGCCGGGAAGAGCGTCCGTGCCCTGCCCAGCCGCAGCCATGCCTGCGCCCTGCTCTCCGCATCGGGGCCCTGCCGGGCCGCCTGCTCCAGCAGATGGCAGCCCTCGTACAGGTCGGGCAGAAAACTCTCGCGTTCGTAGCGCAGCAGCAGCACCCGTCCGAGCAGCAGCGCGGCCCTGGCCACCGTCGGGCTCCCGGAAGGGGCGCGGGTGAGGGCCTCGCGCAGCAGCCCCTCCGCGCGCGACAGGTCGCCTGCTTCGGTGAGCAGCATCTCGCCCCATTCGATGAGCAGTTCGCCCCGCTGTGTGCTGTCGCGTCCCGACAGCCGCTCGGCCTCCGTGTACGCCTCGGCCGCCGCCTCCCAGTCACGGGTCTCGCGCAGCACACGGGCGCGCTCCCTGGCGCAGCGCAACCGCAGCCCGGACCGCTCGCCCGCGAGGGCCCCGGCCTGCGCCAGCACATCGAGGCGCTCCTGCGGCGGGGCGCCGCTCAGCCGCAGCGCGGACGCCAGGTCGAGGAGGGCGCCGCAGCGCTGTGCCCGCGCCTCGTCGGATGTGCGGGAGTCGGGTGCCTGCGGGGCCACCTGGGCGGGCTGGGTCTCGGAGGTCGCGGGGGCACCGGAGGGCTCGGGGAACCCGGGCGCGCGGTCTGCCAGCATGTCGCTCGCTTCGCGGAGTTCGCTGACGGCCTCGGGGGCCGCCCTGTGGCGGTGTTCGGGTGCGGTCTGGGCCAGTGCGAGCAGCACCCGGCCCAGCCGGAGTTTACGGGTGCGCTCGGCGTCCGGCAGCAGTGCCCGTTCCGCCGTGTCTCCTGCCGCCCGGTCTCCTGCCGCCGGTTCCGCCGCCTGCGCGGTCGCCGAACCGGTGCGGCCCGCCAGCGAACGCAGCAGACCCTCGGCGCGCAGCAGATGCCGGGTCCCGCCACGCACCTGCCACAGCGAGTGTTCGACGCCCGCGCGCTCCAGCAGGGTGCCCGGCTCGTTGTCGGTCAGCAGTTCGGCGGCGTCCCGCAGCAGCGGCTCGGGCCCCTGCGGGCTGCGGCGTACGGCCGCCGTGCCGGCCAGTGCGTGCAGCACCCGGCCGAGTGCCAGCCGGGCCCGTGCGCTGTCGCGGTCGGCGGCACGTGCTGCCTCGCCGACGGAGCGGGCCCGGTGCAGCAGTTGGATGTCGCCCTGGGAGCGCCAGCGGCGCAGCAGTCGCTCGGTTTCGGCCACCTGGTCGGCCGCGGTCTGCTCGGGCAGGTAGAACCGGACGACCTCGGCGGGGATCGTCGCGAACATCTCGTCGCCGTCCTCCGCCTCGTCCGGCTCCGCACCGTCCCCCACGGTGCCTGCCGGCTCGCGGCCGGCGCGCGCGGACTCGCTGCGGCCGGTGAGCTGGGCGACGGCCATGGCGGCGAAGTTACGGGTGCCCTTGCCGAAGCGCTGCGCCACATACCCGGACAGATGTTTGAGGATGAGTACGGCCGCGCCCTGGTCCAGGGACTGCAGCAGCAGTTCGCGGACACCGGGCGCGAACGCGTAGCGCGGGCCGGGCAGGCTTCCGCGGCGGTCGGTCCCGTCCGGCTCGTCCTCCTCCGGCAGCCGGGTCAGCAGCCCGGACAGCAGCACCTCGGCCAGCTCCATCGGCCCGGTGTCGGGCAGCATCGCCTCCTGCACGAGGTGGATGACCGGCAGCAGCAGCGGCACCACGGCCAGATGCACGGCCAGATCCAGCGCCCCGGGTGAGGCGGTGTTGCGGAACTCGCGCAGCAGGGTACGCGCCGGTACCGCGCCCGCCGGGGTACGCGGCGCGGGCATCGCCGGGTGCCGGGGCAGTACCCAGGCGGCGGCACCGGCCACGGCGCGCTCGCTGTCGGTGCCCAGCAGCCGCGCCCAGTTGCCCAGCGCCTCGGGCGTGGGCAGCAGCACCGGCACCGGCACGGCGCCCGCCGGCGGGGGCGGACCGTAGCTGTCGGGCTCGAAGGTGACGCGTCCGCCCGAGCCACGCCCGCGCAGCAGCAGACCCGCTTCCGCGGGCAGCGCCGTACGCGGCCACAGCCGGGGCGGCAGCGGCTGTACGACGGCCAGCGGGGAGCGGCCCGACCAGTGGTGCAGCAGCCGCTGGGCGCGGCCGTCCTGCCACAGCGCGCCCACGCAGTCGCTGACCACGAGGGTGAGGCGCCGTCCGGTGGTGTCGCGGTACTCGTCGGCGGGCCGCAGCCGTGCGGTGCCGTCCACCGGCCCGGTGCCGATGAGCGGGGCGCCGTCCCGGGCGCGGTGCAGATAGCGCACCTGGACGTCACGGAAGGCGCCGAGCTGCTCGAAGGTCTGCCGCAGCCGCTCCAGGGTGGGCTGCCACACCGAGGCGGTGGGCGAGGCGTCCATGATGAGCTGGATCTCGCTGTAGCGGCGGACCTCTGTGCCGAAGACGGGCCGCACCGCGGTGGAGCGGGCGCTCAGATCGGCGGTGGCCGCCTCGTCCAGGGCGCCGGTGGCGGGCGGCAGCGGAGGCCGGTAGCCGTGCAAGGGGCGCAGCGCGTGCTGCAGTTCGAGCAGTCCCGACAGCGCCCCGGCCGCCGGCGCCCGGACCGGGAAGCCCGCCGGTGGTGCTCCGCCGTGCCTGCGCGGTGCGAACAGCGAGACCGGCGCGGTGCGCTCCGTGGCCGGTGGCGTCTCCGTCGGCTCGGTGGCGTCGTGGTCCTCGGCTGGTGGCATGGGAGGCTCCGGCTGCGGCGTCCGGGTCCCTGAATAGCGGAGCCCGGTGGAGTCCACATCGGGTTCCCCTGCAGTCCGCCCCAAACCGAAGCGGGCCAGCCACAGCGCCTCGGCGAGCTCCTCGGACGACGGATCCCAGCCGGCGGCCCGCAACCGCGCCACCAGCTCCGCCACGTCGTGCACGGACTGCCGCTCGGCCCACGGGGCCGCCGCGGACCGCGGATGGTCGGAAGGTTGCCGCGGCGGGGTCGACGCCGCACTCATGTGACGGTCACCTCGGGCGGTCGAGGGGGCGCAGCAGCATCTCGGCGAGCCGGTCGCGGGTGACCCGCTCGACACCCGAGGTGCGCTGTGTCAGGAACAGGGCGTTGAGCAGCTGATCGGTGGCGATCACCTGTCCCGGCTGGCGCCGCAGGAACCGCTGGACCAGTTCGGCGCCCTCCTCCAGCGC
This sequence comes from Streptomyces sp. B15, assembly GCF_018070605.1. Classification (NCBI taxonomy): domain Bacteria; kingdom Bacillati; phylum Actinomycetota; class Actinomycetes; order Kitasatosporales; family Streptomycetaceae; genus Streptomyces; species Streptomyces sp. B15. The sequence continues at coordinate 39,724 of NZ_JAGPXJ010000007.1, read as the reverse complement.
CTCCTCCCCCAGATGCGCGGAGACCATCGCGGCGAGCTGCTCGTCGCCGGGTGGTTTGAGGTCCAGCTGGATGCAGCGGCGCAGCAGGGCGGCCGGGAAGTCCCGCTCCCCGTTGGAGGTGAGCACGATGAACGGGAAGACCGTGCAGCGCACCCGGCCCCCCTCGATCCGGACCTTCTCGCCGTCCGCCGTCAGCACCTCGGCGACCGGCTCGCGGTCGGCGATGCGCTCCAGCTCCGGGATGGTGAACTCGCCGTCCTCCAGTACGTTCAGCAGGTCGCTGGGCAGGTCGATGTCGCTCTTGTCCAGCTCGTCGACGAGCAGCACCCGGGGCAGCGGCGCCCTGTCCGGTTCGGCGGGCCGGGCTGGCAGCAGCGCGGTACCGAGCGGGCCAAGGCGCAGATACGACCCGATCGGGGGACGGGCGGGCGGGGTACTGCTGTCCCCGGCCACGGCCCGGTCCAGCTGGACGTCCTGGAGGCGGCCGATGGCGTCGTAGTGGTAGAGACCGTCCTGCAGTGTCGTGCGGCTGACGATGGGCCAGCGCAGCACCCGGCCCAGGCCCAGCTCGTGGGCGACCGCGTGCGCGAGGGTGGACTTTCCGGTGCCCGGGTTGCCGGTGACCAGCAGCGGACGCCGCAGATACAGCGCCGCGTTGACGGCCTCGACCTCCTCGGGCCGCGGATGGAGGCTCTCCACCAGCCGTCGCCTCGCGCCCAGCCGTCGGGCGGTGTCGGCACCCTCCGGGTCGTCGCCACTCGCCCCGCCCGGGGAGTCGGGCCCGGTGCCGGCTCCGGTGAAGTCACGCCAAGGCGGCGGCTCGGGCAGCTCACGCACACCTTCGTGCGGGACACCCGCACCGCGGTAGATGCGCCAATCGCTCACGGTGTGCTCCTCAACGCTGTCGGCGGCCTGGGCATGAGCGGTGGTTCGCGCAGCGGTCCGTCCCCCGAGGTCCTGTGGGGCGGATCGTAGAGCAGGACGATATGCCGTGCCCAGGCCGACGAACGATCAATTGGCGCACTGCCGACGTCAGTTGCGCCATCCGTGTCGTCGGTCAGGTCGGCGTTCCTGTTGCGCAGTGCTCTGATGTGCAGCGGCAGCTGCCGGGCCGAGGGAACTTCGCGCAGCAGCTCGGCGGCCCGCTCGTGGAATTCGGCGCAATCGCGGTGGTCGTGGTCGTCGCTGTAGGAGTGCCGCCACAGCGCCATGGCATGGCCCGCACCGAGTGCCGCCGCCATGGCGCGCGCTCCCGGGCCGCTGCCCGTCCGCGCGCAGTACACCGGCACGGCACCGGGCGGCGCCGCCAGCAGCCGCCCGTAGGCGGCCTGCCCGCCCTCGGGGGCGGAGGCGTCGTGTCCCGCCTCGGGAACCTCGCGGCGCAGCGGCACGGCCTCCATCGGGCCGCCCAGCACGGCGGCGGCGCGACTGCGGCACTCGGGGGTGAAGCCGTGGTCCTTGCGCGACCTGTCGCGCACCACGACCAGCCTGCGCTGGCCCAGCGGCAGCGTGTGCGGGTTGAACGGGTCGGACGGGTCGTAGGGCCGGGCCCGCCAGGCGTCCACCGGCTCGTCGAACAGGGCCCGCGGCAGCAGGAACTCCACCGCCGCCAGATGGTCGTCCACGTCGCACTGGTCCAGGGCCTGGGACAGGGCCGCGCGCACGGCCCCCTCCAGCCGGGAGCGCGGCACCTCCTCCCGGCTCTGTTCGACGGTGATCTCCTCGCGCTCCGCGTCCTCGGCCGGAGAGGAGTCCCCGGCCTCGACGACGGCGCCCAGGGCCGGGGCCGCACCGCCGTGGAGGTCGTCCTTGTCGGCGGGCCGGACCAGCGCTACCCGCCACGCGTGCCGCCCCGAGCCGTAGATGTCCGGTTCTATCTCCACCAGCACATCGGCGCGTGCCGCCGACGCCGGACGGTGACCGTCCAGGACACCGGGGACGCGGGCGCGGATGACGTCGTTGAGCAGCGTCCGCGCCGTGCGCTCCACCCACTCGCGCAGGTCGGCCAGCGCACGGATCGCACGAGGCGTACGTGCCTTACCCGATCGGGTGAGCGCGGCCGTCACCTTCGCGGCGTACAGCACCACCGCCTCCAGCGCGAGGTCGGAGGAGGGCTCCACCTCCGCCGTGCTGTCGTCCCGCGGGTCGTAGAGCAGCCCGGCGCCCTCCCGCCAGGAGCGGGGATCGTGGTCGCGCAAGGTGTAGGGCCAGCGCAGCACCATGTTCCGGGCCTCGTTGGCCAGTTGCAGCACCTGCCCGGCACCGGTGGGCGGCTCCACCTCGGCGAAGAGCGCGTACAGCTCGGCGCGCCGGTCGACCGTGAAACCGTAGGCGGGCTCCCCGCCGGAGGGGCCCAGCCTGGCGTGCTGCCGGTGCCAGCTGTGTCCGAAGCCGTTGTAGCGCCTCAGATGGTGCTTGTCGTGCGCCGACAGCACCTCGTGCAGCACGCGTGCGCCGCGCGGCCCCCCATCGCACAGCTTGCGGAGCGCGGTGATCGGTGTGGCCAGCCCCGAGCCAGGCCTGCGGCCCGCGCCCTTGCTGACGCCGAGCACCGTGCCGCGCCGCTGGTCGAGCACGGGCCCGCCCGAGCAGCCCTCGGTCAGCTGGTCACCGCTGAGCATGAGCGGACGGCCGACGACCCCGGTGGCCTTCCCCAACCCGGTGAAGAACATCTGCTCGCCCCTGACCTCCGACGGCGCCCAGCCGTACAGCCCGATGTCCGCCGGGGTCAGTACGGAACGGTCGCTCAGCCACAGGCAGTCGGCGTCCTCGGCGCCCGGCACCCGCACCAGCGCCAGATCGGGGAACGGCCAGGGGGCCGGGGGCGCCTGGGGATCCTCGGGCAGCGGGAGTCCGAAGGCCAGCTCTCCGAGGAGGACGGTGGCGCCGGCGCTGTCGGTGCCGCCCATGCCGGCTGCGCTGCCGACGCCTGCGGCGTCAGCGGCGCTGTCCACGGTGTCCACGGTGTCCCCGATCGTGATGCCGATGGCGCGCTCCCCCCTCCATATGGGCGCGGCACCCTTGCCGACGACATGGGCGCACGTGAGGACCCATCCGGGCGCGACAAAAAAGCCGGTCCCCCAGAACGCACGCCGGTTCCTGTCGCGGCGACGGCCGTCGTCGCTTGTCCCGCTGCTTCCGTCGTACCCCTCGGGGGGTGCCCCGATGCGCACGACGGAAGCGCGAACGGAGTCGGCGAGGCCCGCGGGGGCGTTCATACGGCACAGGGCGCGCACAGCAGCACGCCGAATCGTGACCGCCCGCCCCGTGCGGCTCGCACTCCTGTCACAGCGCTCCCCCCTCTACGCCCCGTTCCCCCGCGGCTTCCCTGTGTGAGGTGTATGAGGTAGCAGGCTAGTCGCCGGGTCCGACAGACGGGAGGGGCGGGGCCCCAACCAGGCACGCCAATCCGCGACTTGGCCGTCGGCCGTCGAGGCCGTCCGTTCGTCCGCCCGCGCTCACCCGCCCTGCGGGGCCGGAGCCGGACCACCGACGTCCGGGGGGTCGGCCGCCGCCTCGGGCCTGCGCCAGGTGAGGGTGACGGAGACCGCCCCTTTGGCCTCCCCCTCGGCGAGCACGGCGGCGAGGGCCTTGCCCGACTTGACGGCCAGTTCGATGCCGAACGTCGCACTGACCTCGTCCGGACCGGCATGCCGGGCAGCGGCGAGCACCGCGGCACCCACGCCGCCGATCACCTCGTTGAGCTGCTGGGCCCGCGCGATGAGCTGATCGCGGATGCCGACGTCGTCGTACTCGAACTCCTCAGCGCCGGAGGGCACTTCGTCGTCGTCCAGGACGTGCACCCGAGCCAGCACCGTCTCCCCGCCCGGCAGTGTGATCTCCCGGATCTCCCGTTCCATGTGCGCCCCTCGCTTCCCCGTTCGCGCCCGCCCACGCTGCTGCTCCGCCTGCTCCGCAGCTTCGCTGCTCGCGTCAACGTGCCCTGCCCGAGGTCACATTGAACCCCGGCCGGCCCATCGGCGCGACCGGAACCGCGACGGGGGCGTGCCGCAATGCGGGCGCGGTACTAGACTGCCAGGGTCTCGGGGGGGCGGGAAGAGGTCAACTCCCGCCCGTGCCGAAGCCGTCCGCTCCCTCTCTGCCCGGGGCCGTGGGCCCTGCCCCTCCACCGGGACCACGAAGTACCACACCGATATGGGCCGCCGCGGTGGACAGCTGGCGGCGCACCTCGCGCAGTTGGGTGTCGCTCACGCCGTGGTCACGAGCCGCGTCGCGCACATCGTCGCGGAAGCGGTCCAGCAGGCGTTCGAGGTCGCGTACCGGGTCGCCGGTCGGATCGGGGAAGGGCACCTCGGCCTCGGCGGCCGGTTCCGTACCGGACGGGTGATCCGCCCGCGCATCCGCCGGACGGTCCGGTTCCGGTCCTGCCGACTGCGGCCGGGCCTGCGAGGACCCGGGGGGCGCCTGGCCGGTGAGGCGGCTCAGATCACCCATCTCGCGGGCCAGTTCGGACATACCGTCGCGGACGGCGCCGGGCCAGTCACCCGCTCGCATCCGGGTCTGCACCTGCTCCTGCACCTGGCGGGCGATACGCCGCACCTCGGCCAGCGCCTCGGTGTGGGCCTCACGCTCCTTCTTGGCCTGGCGCCGGGCCTGCTGGGCCTCTTCCTTGGCCTTGCGGGCCTGCTCCTTCCACTCGTCCTTGGCGCGGCGCATCTCCTCCTTGGCGTGCCGCCACGCCTCCTTGTCGCCCCAGACGCCGTCCCAGCCGCTCTCCCAGCCGTCGTCCCAGCCGGGGGGCTCACCGGTGCCGGGCGGGGTGCCGGTGCCGGGCCGGGCGCGGCCTGCCTTGGTACGGCCGCGTGCGTTCCGGGCCTGCTCCCGCATCTCGCGGCGCAGGTCGCTCGCCGTGCCGCTGACGTCCTCGCGGATGTCGGCGGCGAGCGCGGCGACGGAATCGCGGATCTCGACCTCCAGCTCGGCGAGCTCGGCCTGCCGGTCCGCCAGTTCCGCGCGGCCGGCCTCGGTGATCGAGTAGACCTTGCGGCCGCCCTCGGTGGTGTGGCTGACCAGGCCCTCGGCCTCCAGCTTGGCCAGCCGCGGGTAGACGGTGCCGGCGGACGGCGCGTACAGCCCCTGGAAGCGCTCCTCCAGGAGGCGGATCACCTCGTAGCCGTGGCGCGGCGCCTCGTCGAGGAGCATCAGCAGATAGAGGCGCAGGCGGCCGTGTGCGAAGACGGGAGGCATGTCACAGGTCCTTCGCCGGAGAGGGGTTGCCGGGGTGCTCGGGCGGATGCGGGCCGCCGACCACCGTGGCGTCGCTGCCGGTGGAGCCGGACGAGCCGGATGAGCCGGACGGCTCGTACAGGGTGTCGTCGCCCGGTGGACGGCGGAGGAGTGCGAGGCCGCCGGAGACGTTGGAGGCGTGCAGGACGCCGCGGCCCGCACCGAGCGTGCCGGTGATCCGGTGGTCTCCCCAGCCGCCGGTGGCCAGCCCGTCGAACGCACTGGAGACGGCGCCGCCCGCGGTGCGCGCGTCCACTGTCAGATCCGCGTCGTCGGGCAGTCTGAGGGCGAGTTCACCCGAGACGCTGGAGAGCCGTATGTCGGCGGGGTCGTCCGCGCGCGGGGACCGGGCGGAGCGTGGGGAGCACAGATCGAGGATCATCGCGCCGCTGACCGAGTCCGCCTTGATCTCGCCGGCGGAGGCGTCGATGCACGTCAGATCGCCGGAGACGGTGGAGAAGTGCAGTGAGCCGGAGAGGCGTTGGGTCTCCACGTCGCCCGAGACGGTCTCGGCCGTGACCGGGCCGGACAGACCCACCAGCGTGGTGCTGCCGGAGACCCCGGCCACCCGGGTGCGGCCGCGTACTCCGGAGACGACGGCGCTGGCCGCCACCACGCCGACCGACAGCGCGACCTGCGCCGGGACCCGGACCGAGACCTCCACCTCGCGCCGCCAGCCCTTGCGGTCCAGCCACTTGAGGAAGCCGTTCCAGGGCAGGTCGTCGTAGGCGAGAACGAGTTTGCCGCCCTCCCGCCGCACGAGCAGCGGCGGACCCTCGACCTTGCCGACCTCGACGCGGGTGGTGGCATCGGGAGTGCCTACGACGTTGACGGTGCCGTTCACCACACGGACGTCCAGTTCCGTCACCGGATCGTCGAACTCGATCCGGCGTGGCTCGCCGATCTCCCACGAGCAGTCGTCGGGTACGGGCACTGCGGCCTCCCCAGGCTCGGGCGCTGCGGCGTACGGGCGCACGGCACTCACGCGCAACGACATATCGCGTCTCTCCCGGACACGTTATGTCGCGTATCGCGAGAGGTGCAAGCCTCCCGCTCCCTCCGCTGTCGCGATCTCGCGCTTCCCCTGTGCCCCCTCGTCACTCCTCGTCCTCGTCGTCCTCGTCGTCCAGCCGGGCCAGCCAGGTGGCCAGCCGCTCCACCGGCACCTCGAAGTCCGGGTTCAGGTCGACGAAGGTCCGCAGCTGCTCGGACAGCCACGCGAGACTGACCTCTTCCTCGCCGCGCCGCTGCTCCAGCTCTTCGATGCCACGGTCGGTGAAGTACACGCTTCTGCTCCTGGTCAGGTGCCTACAAGGGGGTGAGGGCGCGGCCTACGCCTCCGCCTCCGCCTCAGAATATGCCGGGTCCGCAGCCCCCGGTCCTCGGGACCTGGGGCCCGGCCGCATTCGCCCACCGTGTCGGCCGCGCCGTGCCCACTGTCGTGTCAGCCGCGCCGTTTCACCGCGTCCGAGGCTGCGCCGACCGCGATGCCCAGAACGATCAGCAGGACGCAGGCGTACACCTCGTAACCGTCCAGAAGGCCGAGCCGGTGGACGGCCGCCCACGGGAGGTTGAACCGGCCGTCGGTCACTTCGTGCACGAGGCCGCCCCCGCCCTGCACGATGAGAACGAACGAGACGAAGCCGAGAAATTTCTTCATGGCAGCAGGCTGGCCGTCGCGGTGTTCTCCAGGGATCGGCCTTCGGGGGCGGCGGGGACGACGGAAGTCTGCGATGCGGCGCACCGGGGTCATACCAAAGTCGATACCTCCCACCGACCGGCCACGACCGCACACGGCAAGCCGTAGATTCGCCGCATGGGGCTGCTGAAGATGGACCGTACGGGGCGCCGGATCCGCTGGATCCCCCACACGCAGTGGTCGGTCCGCCAGTTGGCCGGTCGAGTGCGCCGGGCGGGGCAATCCGCAGGTGTGGGCGTCGAGCGCCGGATGAGCCGCCGCGGGGGCCGGGAGTGGGCCGCCGACATCGGCGCCTTCGTCTTCGCCGGCTGCTTCATGGTGCTCAGCGCGGACGCGGTATGGGTGGACCCCGGCACCTCACCGACCGCACTGCTCCTCGACCAACTGGTCGGCGGCCTGGCCTGCGCGGCGGTCTTCCTGCGGCGCCGCATGCCGGTTCCACTCGCCACCGTACTGCTGCTCGCTGAGCCCTTCTCGCACTTCACCACCGGTCCCATCCTTGTCGCCCTGTTCACTGTCGCGGTGAACAGGGCGCCGAGGGTGACGGCCCTGCTGTCGGTGCCGGCGTTCGGGCCGGTACCGATCTTCCTGGCGAGCGGACCGGCAGCCGACGACCCGCGAACGGCGTCGGCCCTCACCTACTTCGCACTCCTGGCCGGAGCGATCGGCTGGGGCCTGTACGTACGGTCCCGGCGCCAACTCGTCCTCTCGCTGCGCGAGCGGGCCGCACGTGCCGCCACCGAGGCGCGCCGCGAGGCGCGGGAGGACATCGCACGCGAGATGCACGACGTGCTGGCGCACCGCCTCTCGCTGCTGAGCGTGCACGCGGGCGCCCTGGAGTTCAATCCCGGCGCCTCCCCGGACCAGGTGGGACGGGCGGCAGGCGTGATCCGCGACAGCGCGCACCAGGCCCTGGAGGACCTACGGGAGATCATCGGCGTACTGCGCGCACCGCACGACGGCGACCGCCCCCAGCCGGTGCTGGCCGACGTCGAACAGCTGACGGCCGAGTCGCGGCAGGCGGGCTCCCTCGTGACCCTCGCCATGGACGTGGCGGGCGGTCCCGGCACGGCCCCGCCGGTGGCGGGCCGTACGGCGTACCGCGTCGTCCAGGAGGGCCTGACGAACGCCCGCAAGCACGGTCCGGGCCCCGACGCCCCGGTCTCCGTGACCGTACGGGGCGGCTCCGGCAAGGGCCTGACGGTCGAGATCCGCAACCCCGCGCGACGCGACGCCGCACAGCACGACAGCACGAGCACCGGCACCGCGATCCCCGGCGCCGGACAGGGCCTCATCGGGCTGAAGGAGCGCACCCTGCTCGCGGGCGGCACCCTCGAACACGGCTGGGACGGCACCGACTACCGGCTCTACGCCACCCTCCCCTGGCCGCGCTGACCACCGGCCGCTGACCGCTGACCGCTGCGCGAGCCCGGTGCCGGTCCCCGGCCGGACATCTCGCCGGTCATCTCGCCGAACTTCCGTACAGCGTGTGCAGTTGATCTTGCCGTTGGTGAACGGGGACGGGCGCCGAGGGGGTTGGTGTGTGAGGCCGCCCATAGGAGCCGGATCACTTACGAAGCCGAATCGTATGCCCCGGTTTTCGTGGATACGGGGCGAGGGGTGCGGCGGCTCGATCGAGTCGGGTATGTCGCACTATGCGGGGTCGTAGGTCACACAGTTGTCGGGCCGGGGAGCCGGTTCCCAGGGTGGGTGCCAGGTCGCGACGAGACCGGGACAAACGCACCACAAGGTGCGGCCCCCGGGGGGTGCGCGGCCGGACACGTCCCCCACTGGAAGGCTCTCCGCTCGCATGCGTACCGCTCTTCGCTCGCTCAAGCCCGCCCGCCTGGCCACCACCGGCCTGACCGCCCTGGGCGCGGCCGGTATCGCCACCACCGCCCTGGCCGGCACCGCCCACGCCGCCCAGGCCCCCGCCAAGCCCGCCACCAAGCCCGCCGCCGTCGCACACGCCCACGACGCCAAGGCGAAGGCCGACGCGAAGGCGAAGGACGAGAAGAAGGACGAGAAGAAGGCCGGTGGCAAGGAGTACGCGGACAACCTGGACGGGTGGATCCGCGAGGCCCGCGCCATCATGAAGGAGCACGACATCCCCGGCTCCTACGAGGGCATCAAGCGCAACATCATCCGCGAGTCGGCCGGTGACCCCAACGCCGTCAACGACTGGGACATCAACGCCAAGAAGGGCACCCCCTCCAAGGGCCTCCTCCAGGTGATCCAGCCCACCTTCGACCGCTACCACGTCGAAGGCACCCCCGACCAGCTGACCGACCCGGTCGCCAACATCGTCGCCGCCTGCAACTACGCCGCCGACCGCTACGGCTCCATGGACAACGTCGACTCCGCCTACTGACCAGCAACCCCTGCAGCACCACACACAGCACCACGCCACGCATGCGAACAGGAGCGGGCGGGAGGAACACCACCTCCCACCCGCTCCTTCGCATATGCCGTGGCGCCCTTGGCCGTCAGTCGGAGGGCCCGGCGGGGCTGTCGTGTGCGGCGGGTTCACCGAAGACGCGGGGGACCATCGCCTGGATCAGACTGTCGACGTCGTAGGGCTCACGCAGGACGTCGGGAATCGTCATGTCGTCGACCAGCAGGCCGGCCATGGCGAGATAGAGGAGGGCGACGCCCAGGTCGTCGCCGGGCATCCCGACCTCGCGGTGGTAGGCGATGAGGCCCTGGAACTCCTCCCGGAGGAACCCGGACAGTTCCTCGTACAGCTCCGGCCGTCGGGTCGCCTCCAACCTCAGCTCCAGCATGGCGAGATAGCTGCTGCGATCGGCGCGCATGCGCTCCACCAGATCGCGCATCAGTTGGACTTCGAGCGCGAGTGTGCGCGGGGCGCTCATCCGTTCGGCCAGGGCCGCCTCGTCGGGTGTGAGCCGCTCGCGGGTGCGGCGCATGACCTGGGTGAGCATGTCGCCGCGGTGGGCGAAGTAGTTGGACGCGGTGCCTGTCGGTACGCCCGCCTCTTTGTCGACGGCGCGCAGCGTCAGCCCGCGCGAACCCTCGCGGGCCAGCACCTCGATGGCCGCGTCGAGCAGCGCGGTACGCCGCTCGGTGTTCTGCCGCATGACGGCTTCCCTGCCTCTCTCGGAGATTTCCGGGGTTTTCCCGAATGCCCTTGCACCACTTCATTTGAAGTACTACGGTCGAACCACTGCAGACAGAGTAGTACAAGCGAAGCACTTCAAGGGAGTCAGTATGCGAGGTCAGTTCAACGGCACCGCCGGCCGCCCGGAGTTCCGCAGCGAGCAGCGCCACCAGCCCTGGCGCAAGCCCCTCAGGCCGCACTCCGTCCCGCGCCCCCGCCCTCTACCCAAGCCGGGCACCCGGCGCTGAGCGGCACCCGGCCCCGGCGCCCGGCCCTCACAGCCACAGACAGACCTGGAGGTCCGGGCAGCACCGGACCTCCAGGAGGGCGCCATCAGTCCGCACGCACCTCCGAGGCGGGCGGATCGTCTTCTCAGTGCGCCGCCCCGGCCGAGTACGTACGGAGGGTGCGGCCCGAACGGTCATACCCCTGTCGTCGAGCCCGGTCGGACGATCATCAGGACGACCACGATCGCCCACAGCAGGTTGAAGATGCCGGTCACCATGGCCAGCTGGGCCGCGGCGGCCCGGGGGGCGGGTATGACGGGCACCGCTTCCCCCTCGTCGAGGCCGATGCCCGCCGCACCCAGCATCCGGGCCTGACGGGGCAGGACGACGGCCCCCAGAAGGACCGCGGCGAGGGTCGTCAGGATGAGGGAGGCCACCAGCCATGCGTCCGAGAGGACGCCGAGCTGGGCGCCGGTGGCCATCCCGAAGACCGGGACGGCCACGCCGAACAGGGCGTAGCCCCGGCAGATGCGGTGCAGCAGCGCGGCGGCTGCCGCCCCGCGTCCCTTTCCGGCGCCGACATCAGAACCGGCTCCGACTCCGGCTCCGGCTCCGGCACCGGCACCGGCACCGGCGGCCGGCAGCTCTCTTGCGAAGCGCGGAAACATCGACGCGGCCACCGCGATAGGCCCTACGGCCAGGATCGCCGCGAGTACATGGAGGGAGAGCAGCAGCTTGGTCACCGAGGACCCCCGATTCGACAGCTTCATAGGTTGGCAGCCAACGCAAATAGATTGACGGCCAATAGGTAGCACACCAATACGTTCCTTGCCTACACTGACCCCATGAAGACAGAAGCGGTACGAGGACACCTCGACGGACTGCTGCTGGCCGTGCTCGAACCCGGGCCGCTGCACGGGTACGCGATCATCACCGCGGTGCAGGAGCGCAGCGGGGGCGCGCTGGAGCTACGGACGGGCACCGTTTATCCGGCGCTCAAGCGGCTGGAGCGGCTGGGGCTGCTGGCCGGCGACTGGCAGTCCACCGGAGAGCGGCGCCGACGCTGCTACACGCTCACCGACGCCGGACGCCGGACGCTCGCCGAGGAGCGCACCGCATGGCGCGAGTTCACCGAGGCGATCGGCGCGGTCCTCGAGACACCCGCGCGGCCCGCACGGATCCGGCCTGCGACATGAGCAACGGCAGCGACAAGAGCGACAGCAGCGGCACGAGTGGCGGCAACGACATGAGCGACCGCTGCGGCATGGGCGGCAGCAACAGACAGCAGCCACCCCCACACCCACATCCGGACCCGCTGGTCGCCCACACCGAGGCGTTGGGCGCCGCGCTGCTGGGCCCGGCACGTGCCAAGGCCCGTATGCTCGCGGAGATCCACGACGGGCTGCTGGACGCCACCGACGCCTACGTCCAGGAAGGGCTTCCCCGCACCGAGGCGGCCCACCGTGCGGTGCGGGACTTCGGACCGGTGGCCGTACTGGCGCCGGAATGCCAGCGCGAGTTGACAGTCGCACAGACGCGCCATACCGCGTGCGCGGCAGCACTGTGCGCCCCCTTCCTGCTGGTCTGCTGGGCGTTGGCGCGCACCGCCGTCGGCCCGTCGGCCGCCCCTTTGGCGCTGCTGGCCACGGTGAGCACCCTGCTGGCCGCATTCACCCTCGCCACCACCGGTGGCGTACTGGCACGCCGGTTCCCCGTCCCCCGGGCCCTGCCCCGCATGGTCGCCTGGACGGGGACGGGGGCGAGTGTCGGCATGGCGGTGGCCGCCCTGGCGCTGGCCTGCACCGCGTTCATGACCGCGCAGTGGCCGCTGCTGGCACCGGCGGGCGCGCTGGCCGCCGTCTCGCACGCCGTGCTGAGCACCTCGGCCCGCGTCAGCCGCCGCTGTCTCGCGCCCGCTGCTGCACTCTCCGAGCGCGAACCCGGCTCCCTCACGGGGTGAAGCTCCGCTCGGCCTCCCGGGGTGGCGCGGGTCAACCCGGCAGTGGCTCGCCGGTGAGCACGGCGGCGCGGCAAGCGGCCAAGGTGCCCCAAGCGGTCTGCAGGGCACGGACTTTGCGCAGCAGAAGGGTCAGGTCGTACTCGTCCGTGTAGCCCAGCGCGCCGTGCACCTGCAGCGCCGTACGTGCGGCCAGGTGAGCGGCGCGCGAGCAGGCCGCCTTGGCCGCGGGCAGATCGCGGGGGTCGGCAGCCGCGTCGCCCCGTACGGCCAGCGCTCCGCCGTACAGCAGGGGCCGTGCGAACTCCAGCGCCACGGCGACGTCCGCCAACTGGTGCTTGACCGCCTGGAAGGACCCCACCGGACGCCCGAACTGCCGCCGTTGCCCGGCGTACGCCACGCTCCCCTCCAGCAGCGCCTCGCCGGCCCCGAGCAACTGAGCGGCGGTCAGCAAGGTGGCGAGCGCCCGGATCCGTCGCGGGTCGGCGGACACGGCTTCGCCGGGCACACAACGCACCAGATGACGGCCGGGGTCCACGGAACGCAGCGGCGTGCCCACGGCCGCGGCGGTGGTCAGGCCCCCGGCGACGAGGGCGAACGTCAGGTCGGCGATGTGTGCGTCCACCGCGTAGCCGACCCCCGGGCGGGTCTCCGCGCCGGGGCCGGCGGCTGCCGCACGGCCGGTGACGCTCGTCGGCTCGCCGGCTGACGCGCGGCCGGTGGCGGTCGCCGGATCGGTGACCGTCGCGAGGTGTTCGCCGGTCAGGAGGCGGGCGGGCCACGGGGTGCTGGGATGCAGTCCGGCGGCGAGGGCGACCGTCTCCACCAGGGGGCCGGGGACACCGGCGCGGCCCGTCTCCACGAAGGCGGAGGCGAGTTCGGGCGGGTACCAGCCGAGGCCGCCGTGCTCCTCCGGGACGGCGAGTGCGGGCAGGCCGGTGTCGGCGAGGGACCGCCACAGGGCGCGGCCCGGCCGCTGGTCGCCCGCCGCCCAGGCGCGGGCGGCCTTGTGGGGCCCGGCGTCGGCCAGCAGGCGGCGGACGGTTGCGGCGTAGCCGCGGTGCTCCCGGTCCGGTACGAAGCGCATCGCGGCTCAGCGTCCCCTCGGCAGGCCGAGCACCCGCTCGGCGACGATGTCGCGCTGGATCTCGTTGGTCCCGGCGTAGATCGGCCCGGCGAGGGCGAAGATCCAGCCGTCCAGCCAGCCGGACTCCGGCAGCCCTTCGGCGATCTCGGCCGTGCCGGGGCCGAGCAGGTCGAGCGCCGTCTCGTGCAGGTCGATGTCGAGTTCGGACCAGAAGATCTTGTTCATGGAGGCGTTGAAGGGCGGGGCGGCTTCGTCTTCCGCTTCCCCCGAGGCCGCCGCATACCCCGCGAGCTGGTACGCGCGGGCCCCGGTCCAGGCGTCGGCCACCCGCTGCGCGACCGCCGTGTCACCGGGGTCGGCCCGTTCCCGCCACAGGTGTCGCAGCCGCTCGGCGGCTGCGGTGAAGCGGCCCGGCGAGCGCAGGGCGAGGCCGCGCTCGTTTCCCGCCGTCGACATGGCCGCCCGCCATCCCTGTCCCGGCTCGCCGATGACGTCCTCGTCCGGCACGAAGACGCGGTCCAGCAGGATCTCCGCGAAGGCCGGCCTGCCGTCCAGCCTGGCGATGGGCCGTACGGTGATGCCCGGCGCGTCCAGCGGGAACATCAGATAGCTCAGCCCACGGTGCCGTTCCTGTTCCGGGTCGGTGCGGAAGAGGCCGAAGGCGCGGTCGGCGAAAGCGGCGCGGGAGGACCAGGTCTTGTGGCCGCTCAGCAGCCAGCCTCCGCCGTCCCGTTCGGTGCGCTCGGCGCGGGAGCGCAGCGCGGCCAGGTCGGAGCCGGCTTCGGGTTCCGACCAGGCCTGTGCCCAGACCGTCGTACCGGCGGCCGTCGGCGGCAGGATGCGTGCCCGCTGCTCCTCGGTGCCGTGCACGAAGAGGGTGGGGGCCAGCAGGTTGATGCCGTTCTGGCTGACGCGGCCGGGCGCGCCGGCCGCGTAGTACTCCTCCTCGAAGATCAACCACTCGGTGAGGGTCGCTCCACGGCCGCCGTACGCACGCGGCCAGGAGACGACCGCCCAGCCGCCCTCGTACAGTTCGCGCTCCCAGGAGCGGTGTGCGGCGAAGCCCTCGGCCGTCTCCAGGGACGGCAGTGGTGCGTCGGGCACATGTGCCCGCAGCCAGGCTCGGGCCTCGGCACGGAAGTCCTCCTCGGCGGCGCTGAATTGCAGGTCCATGCTCAGGCCCCGCCCCCGGAGCCGTTCCCCGAACCGGCCCCGGAGCCGGTGCCGGAACCGCCTCTGGAGCCGGGCCCGGGGTCCGAAGGGGGGTCCTCCGCGCCACGGGCAGCCGCAGCGCGCATCGTGCGCGCGTCCATCCCGCCCAGCGCGTCGCTGCCCGTCTCCGCGTTGTGGGCATGCGCGAGGTGGTGCAGGCCGAAGACCGAGTCCAGTCCGCTGTGCAGGCCCATCAGATCCTCGGCCTGGTTGACGGCGCGCTTGGTCAGGGCGAGGCCGAAGCGCGGCATCTCGGCGATGCGGGCCGCCAGCGCCTCGGCCTCGGCGGTGAGTTCGGCGCGCGGAACGACGCGGTTGACCATGCCGATCTCGTATGCGCGCCGGGCGGTCATCCGGTCCCCGGTGTAGAGGAACTCCTTGGCGATGCGCGGGCTCATCACCCACGGGTGGGCGAAGTACTCGACGCCGGGGACGCCCATCCGTACCACCGGGTCGGCGAAGAAGGCGTCCTCGCTGGCAACGATCAGATCGCACACCCAGGCGAGCATCAGCCCGCCCGCGACACAGGCGCCCTGCACGGCGCAGACGACGGGTTTGGGCAGCTCGCGCCAGCGACGGCACATGCCCAGGTAGACCTCGGACTCACGGGCGTAGCGGGCCTCGGCGCCCTCCTTGCCGACGTGGTCCCACCACAGTCCGGCCTTCCGGGGGAACGACAGGTGTGCGTCCCGGCCCGGGGTGCCGATGTCGTGCCCGGCGCTGAAGTGCTTGCCGGCGCCGGCGAGAACGACGGCGTGCACCGCGTCGTCGCCGGCGGCCCGCTGGAAGGCCGCGTCGAGCGCGTAGGTCATCGCCGAGTTCTGGGCGTTGCGGTACTCGGGGCGGTCGAGGGTGACGCGGGCGACGGCGCCGAGGCGCTCGTACGTCACCGTGTCCGGGGCTCCTGGGCGGTCGTCGGGCATGAGCGCGCTCCTCGGACGAAGCTTCCCTAACAAGTGTTTGGTAGGTTAACGTGACCGGGCCGACCCGTCGAGAGCCACCCGTCGAGAGCCACGAGGGGCCGCCGTATGAGCAGCACCGCACCCGTCTGCCCGGTACCGCACGGTCTGCTGACCGACCGCTTCGTCGTCGTCACCGCCGCGGCCGGCAGCGGGATCGGCGGGGCGACGGCGCGACGCGTACTGGAGGAGGGCGCGGCGGGCGTCGTCATCGGCGACGTGCACGAGCGCCGGCTCGGCGAGACGCGGCAGGCGCTCGCCCGGGAGTTCGGCCCGGCACGGGTACAGGCCGTCCCCTGCGACGTCACCGACGAGGACCAGGTGGGCGCGCTGCTGGGCGCCTGCACGGCCCGGCACGGCCGCATCGACGTCCTCGTCAACAACGCCGGCCTGGGCGGCACCGCCGAACTGGTCGAGATGACGGACGCGCAGTGGTCCCGCGTCCTGGACGTCACCTTGAACGGCACCTTCCGCTGCACCCGCGCGGGGCTGCGCGCCATGCGCGACCAGCCGGGCGGCGGCGGGGTGATCGTCAACAACGCCTCGGTCGTCGGCTGGCGTGCCCAGCGCGGCCAGGCGCACTACGCGGCGGCCAAGGCCGGCGTGATGGCACTGACCCGCTGCGCGGCACTGGAGGCTGCGGACTTCGGCGTACGGGTCAACGCCGTCTCGCCCTCCCTGGCGATGCATCCGCATCTGGCGAAGGTCACCACGCCCGAGCTGCTGGAGGAGCTGACCTCCCGGGAGGCGTTCGGGCGGTACGCGCAGCCGTGGGAGGTCGCCAATGTCATCGTCTTCCTGGCCAGCGACTACGCGTCGTACATGACCGGCGAGACGGTCGCCGTGAGCAGCCAGCATCCATGACCGGCCGCCCGGCAGGCCGACGGACAATGGACCCATGGTGACGCCGAAGAAGACCGCCACCGGCGCCGAGCGCCGGGCCGAGCTGCTGGCGACCGCGGCCGAGGTGTTCGCGGAGCTGGGCTACAACGCGACCACCGTCCGCACGATCGCGGACCGCGCCGGGATGCTGGCGGGCAGCCTCTACTACCACTTCGACTCCAAGGAGTCGATGGCCGACGAGATCCTCAGTGCCTTCCTCACCGATCTGTGGGCGGGCTACCAGCGGATCGAGGAGGCCGAGCGGGGGCCGCGCGAGACGTTCGAGGGGCTGGTCGCCGAGTCGTTCCGGCAGATGGAGCGGCACCGTCCGGCCGTCGCCCTCTATCAGAAGGAAGCCCGCCATCTGGCCCCGCAGGAGCGGTTCCGGTATCTGGCCGACTCCCAGGAGCGCTTCCAGAAGCTGTGGACGCGGACCCTGGAGCGCGGGGTGGCCGACGGCAGCTTCCGGGCCGACCTCGACATCCCCGTCGCCTACCGGTTCGTCCGCGACACCGTCTGGGTGGCGGCGGTCTGGTTCCGGCCCCAGGGGCGCAAGAGCGCGGCACAGATCGCCGAGCAGTACACCTCGATGGTGCTCGACGGAATCGCCACCCGCCCGGTGGCCGGATGACCGATCGAAAGCTGACTCAAGGAGCGTGACCGGTATGTCCCACGGTGAGGCGTACATCGTCCAGGCGGTCAGGTCGCCCGTCGGCAAGCGTGGCGGGGCACTGGCCGGGGTCCACCCCGCCGACCTGGGCGCACACGTGCTGCGCGCGCTGGTGGAGCGGGCCGGGGTGGACCCGGAGGCGGTGGAGGACGTCGTCTTCGGCTGCCTGGACACCGTGGGGCCGCAGGCCGGTGACATCGCGCGCACGGCGTGGCTGGCCGCGGGAATGCCCGAGTCGGTGCCCGGCGTCACCGTCGACCGGCAGTGCGGCTCCTCGCAGCAGGCCGTGCACTTCGCGGCCCAGGCCGTGATGTCCGGCACGGCCGATCTGGTGGTCGCGGGCGGTGTGCAGAACATGTCGCAGGTCCCCATCGCCTACGCATCCCGGCAGGCGGGCGCCCCGCTCGGTCTCACCGAGGGCCCCTTCCAGGGCTCCGAAGGCTGGCGGGCCCGCTACGGCGACGCGCCCGTCGATCAGTTCCACGGCGCGGAACTGATCGCCGAACAGTGGGGCATCAGCCGCGCGGAGATGGAAAGCTGGGCGCTGCGCTCGCACCAGCGGGCGGTACGCGCCATCGACGAGGGCCGCTTCGAGCGGGAGATCGCCCCCTACCAGGACCACGCGGTGGACGAGGGGCCGCGGCGCGGCACCAGCCTGGAGAAGATGGCCGCCCTCGATCCGCTGGTGACCGGCGGCCGGCTGACGGCGGCGGTCTCCTCGCAGATCTCGGACGCCTCCGCCGCCGTGCTGCTCGCCTCCGAGGAGGCCGTACGCACCCACCACCTCGTCCCACGCGCCCGGGTGCACCATCTGGCGGTGCGCGGCGAGGACCCGATCCGCATGCTGACGGCGCCGATTCCGGCGACCGCGCACGCCCTGAAGCGGGCCGGGATGACGCTGGAGGACATCGATCTGGTCGAGATCAACGAGGCGTTCGCCTCCGTCGTCCTCGCCTGGCTGCGGGAGACCGGCTGCGACCCGGAGAAGGTCAACGTCAACGGTGGCGCCATCGCCCTGGGCCACCCCCTCGGTGCCACCGGCGCCAAGCTGCTGACCACCCTCCTGCACGAACTGGAGCGCACGGGCGGCCGCTACGGGCTGCAGACCATGTGCGAGGGCGGCGGCCAGGCCAACGTGACCATCGTCGAACGCCTCTGACAGACGAACGCCTCTGACGAGCCTCTGAAAACGGCCGCTGGCGGGGCGGGCGGGCCGGGGACGGGTCATGAACGGCACCGGTCGCGGCTTTGAGATCGTAGGTCCATGTGTGTCTCGATGGGCCCGGCCGAGTTCTCCGGCACCACGCTGTACATGGGACGGCTGCACCACGCCCGGCACGGCCTGGTGCACGTCCTCGGCTACCAGAACACCGCGGTCAACCGCGCCGACGGCCCCAACGCCATGCTGCTGCACCTTCCCGCACAGGGCATGACGCAGGACAACTTCCTGGACGTGGGTCGCAGTTCGGACGTACTGGAGCGGATGGTGGAGGCCGTGCGGCCCAGATCCGTGTCGGCAGGTGGCATGGCCTGGATGGGGTCGGCCCCACCGGCACACGAGGTGCAGGTCTTCGAACACGACATCTACACCGTGCTGCTGGCCTCGGACCCTACCGCGCTGCCCGCGGCGCTCCACCGGGTGCCCGCGCACAAGCGCCCGCACCTGGACCCGGAGCTGACGCGGTTCTACGCCGAGCGCTATCCCGGGTACGCGATGGCCGTGTGCTGCTTCGACAACGCCGAGGCGGCCAAGGCCAAGCCGCTGCTGATGTGGTACACGCCGCTGGACCCGGACGTGCTCACGGCGCCCGCGCTGGACGCCCACACCGGGCGCCCGCCCGGCATGGTGGGGCAGGTCCCGGTCGACCACTGGGTGCTGTTCGGCAGCGACGAGGCGCCCACGGGCTGGGGCGAGCCGGTCGACCACGGCCGCGGCATGCGCCACCGGCTGCGCGAGTTCCTGCCCGCCGAGGTGCGCGGTGAGCACTTCTCGGGGCTACTGCCCAATGGCGACTTCGCCCTCACCCACGCGGAGCTGCTGGCCGGTGGCCGGACCGGAAGGATGACCGGCGCCGTGGGGCGATGAGGGGTGCGCCCCTGACCGGGCTCACTCCGCGCCGTACACCGGCTCCGGGGCGGGTGACCTGCGGAGCAAGCTCCGTACGGTGGTGTCCAGTTCCGCCTCCTCCCAGCGGGCACCCTTGTCGGCGCACGCGGCACGGCGCCAGCCGTCCATGACGGTGATCCGGCCGCCCTCCGCCTCGAAGACGCGCGCGGTGACACCGTCGGAGGCGTCCGAGCCGAGGTAGACGACGAGCGGTGAGACGTTCCCCGGGTCCATCGCGTCGAACGCCCCGTCCCGGGGCGCGGCCATCTCCTGTGCGAACGTCCGCTCGGTCATCCGGGTGCGGGCCGCCGGTGCCACCGCGTTGACCTGGACGCCGTAGCGACCGAACTCGGCGGCTGCGACCAGGGTCAGCGCGGTGATACCGGCCTTCGCCGCGGCGTAGTTGCCCTGCCCCACCGCACCCAGCAGGCCGGCGCCCGAGGAGGTGTTGACGATCCGGGCGCGGGATGTGCGGCCCGCCTTCGACTCGGCACGCCAGTGGGCCGCCGCGTGCTTCATCGGCAGGAAGTGCCCTTTGAGGTGGACCCGTACGACCGCGTCCCAGTCGTCCTCGGCCAGGTTGACCAGCATCCGGTCGCGCAAAAACCCCGCGTTGTTGACGAGCGTGTCCAGGCGGCCGAAGCGGTCGAGCGCCGTACGGATCAGCCGCGCCGCTCCCCCGCTGTCGGCCACGTCGTCGGTGCTGACGGCCGCCTCGCCGCCCCTCTCGCGGATGTCGGCCGCCACTTGCTCGGCGGGTGCGGGGGCGGGTGCGGGGCCTGGGACGGAGGCGGAGGTCTGCGCGGCGTCCGCTGTGCCCGCGCCGTCGAGGGCGACGCCCAGATCGTTGACGACCACCTTGGCGCCCGCACGGGCGAAGGCCAGGGCGTGCGCACGGCCCAGGCCCCGGCCCGCGCCGGTGACGACGACGACACGGCCCTCGGCCGGGCGGTCGGGCGTGGGGCTGTTTCGCTGCTGTGGCATGACGACCTCCGGGCTCAGGGTCTGTTGACGTTCGCGGCGTCCAGGAAGGCGGGCCGCTCGCCGCCGCCGTGCACCGCGAGGGAGGCGCCGGAGATGTAGCGCGCGGCGTCCGACGCCAGGAAGACGCAGGCGTCGCCCACCTCTTCGGGCTCCGCCAGCCGCCCCATCGGCACGGTGGCCGCGACTGCCGCGACGCCCGCTTCATCGCCGTAGTGCAGCTCGGTCAGCTCGGTGCGGGCCATCCCCAGCACCACGGTGTTGACCCGCACTCCGTCCCCGGCCCACTCCATGGCCATCGACCGCGCCAGATTCTCCAGCCCCGCCTTGGCCGCCCCGTAGGCGGCGGTGCCCGGCGACGGGCGGCCTCCGCTGACGCTGCCGACCATCACGACGGCGCCACCACCGGGCTGCCCGCGCATGACCGTGTGCGCCGCGCGGGAGAGGTGCAGCGGGGCGAGGAGGTTGAGTTCGACGACACGGGCGTGGTGGTGCGGCGCTCCCTCGGACAGCGGCCGGTAAGGGGTGCCGCCCGCGTTGTTGACCAGTACGTCGAGGGAGCCGTGGTCGCGGGCGACGCGGCTGCACAACTCCGCCGCCGCCTGGGGGTCCCGCACATCGAGGGGGAGGTAGCGGGCCTGCCGGCCCGCTGCCGTGAGGGGGCGCGGGGGCGGGTGGCGCGCGCAGACGACGACCTCCGCGCCGGCGCGGAGGAACGCGCGGGCGATGCCCGCACCGACCCCGCGGGTTCCTCCGGTGACGACAGCGATGCTCATGGCTTCGGCCCTTTCGCGGGGGCGAGTGCGCTGCTAGCTTGCTCGACTGCACCAAACAAACGTTAGGTGGATTCGTTACGTGGAAAGGTAGCTGATCCCCGCGATGTCTGTCTCCACCTCCACACCACGCGACGGCGTCGCAGTGGTCACCGTCGACCACCCACCCGTCAACGCCCTCCCGGTGCACGCCTGGTACGACCTGGCGGAAGCCCTCACGGCGGCGGGCCGCGACCCCGCGCACCGGGCGGTGGTACTGACCGGCACCGGCCGGGGCTTCAACGCGGGGGTCGACATCAAGGAGCTGCAGCGCACCCCGGGCCACGGCGCCCTCATCGGCGCCAACCGCGGCTGCGCCGCCGCGTTCGCGGCGGTGTACGAGTGCGAGGTGCCGGTCATCGCGGCGGTGCACGGCCACTGCCTGGGCGGCGGCATCGGCCTGGTCGGCAACGCCGACGCGGTCGTGGCGACCGAGGACGCCACCTTCGGCCTCCCCGAGCTCGACCGGGGAGCCCTGGGCGCGGCCACCCATCTGTCCCGGATGCTGCCCCCGCAGCTGGTGCGCCCGCTCTACTACACGGGCCGCACCGTCACGGCCGGCGAACTGCACCACCACGGCGCTGTCTGGGCCCTCGCCCGGAGCCGGACCGCGCTGCTGGAGGTGGCGTTCGAGCTGGCCGACCGGATCGCCGCCAAGGACGGACTGCTGCTCCGCCTCGCCAAGGAGGCGCTGAACGGGATCGACCCGGTCGATGTGCGCCGCAGCTACCGCTACGAACAGGGATTCACCTTCGAGGCCGACCTCGCGGGAGTCTCCGACCGGCACCGGGACGCCTTCCTCGATGCCCGGCCCGACGAAGGGAGCCGACCGTGACCGGCCTGGACAAACGGCTCTCCCTGCCCGAATTCGCCGGGCGGATCACCTCCGGTATGACCGTCGGCATCGGCGGCTGGGGCGCGCGGCGCAAACCGATGGCGCTGGTACGGGCGCTGCTGCGGACCGGCGTCAGGGATCTGACCGTCGTCTCCTGCGGCGGCCCCGACGTGGGGCTGCTGGCGGCGGCGGGCCGGATACGGACACTGATCGCGCCGTTCGTGACGCTCGACTCGGTGCCGCTGGAGCCGCACTTCCGGGCCGCCCGCGAGTCGGGGGCCCTGTGCTTCGAGGAGTGGGACGAGTCGATGTTCCTGTGGGGGCTGACGGCGGCGGCGCACCGACTGCCCTTCATGCCGGTACGCGGCGGCCTCGGCTCCGACGTGCCGCGCCGCACCCCCCGGCTGCGTACGGTCACCTCGCCGTACGAGGACGGCGAGGAGCTGCTGGCGGCCCCCGCGCTGGACCTGGACGTGGCGCTGGTGCACATGAACCGCGCCGATGTGCGCGGCAACGGGCAGTCGCTGGGCCCCGACCCGTACTTCGACGACCTGTTCACCGAGGCGGCCCGGCACACCTATCTGTCCTGCGAACAGATCGTCGGCCGCTTCGCCGGGCCACCGCAGTCGCTGCTGGTGCAGCGGCAGAACGTGACCGGCGTACTGCACACCCCGCGCGGCGCGCACTTCACCAGCTGCGCACCCGACTACGGGCGGGACGAGGCCTTCCAGCGCGCCTATGTGCGGGCCGCCGGCGATCCGGACACCTGGCGGGAGTTCGAGGCGCGCTTCCTGGCCGGGGACGAGCACGCCTACCAGCGGGCGGTGGACGGCCTGGAACCGGAAGAGGCAACCGCATGACCACACCGACAGGCGCGACCCGCGCCGAGATCTGTGTCGTCGCCTGCGCCGAGGCCTGGCGCGGTGACGGCGAGACACTGGCCGCGACGGCGGGCACCGTGCCCGCGTTGGGGGCCCGGCTGGCACGGCTGACGTTCAGCCCGCACCTGCTGCTGACCGACGGCGAGGCGATGCTGCTGAGCACACCGCAGGATCCCGGACGGATCGAGGGCTGGCTGCCGTACCGCAAACATCTGTCCCTGGCCGCGCGCGGCAAACGGCACATGATGATGGGCGCCGCTCAACTCGACCGGTACGGCAACCAGAACATCTCCTGCGTCGGCGACTGGGCCCGCCCCCGGCGGCAGCTCCTCGGTGCACGCGGCGCGCCCTCCAACACCGTCAACCACCCCGTCTCCTACTGGGTGCCCCGGCACTCGCCGCGGGTGTTCGTACCCCGGGTGGACATGGTCAGCGGCGTGGGCTACGACCGGGCGGCTGCCGGGGGCCCGGCCGTGGCCCGCTTCCACGGGCTGCGGCGGGTCGTGACCGATCTGGCCGTGCTCGACTTCGCGACCCCCGACCACCGGATGCGGCTGGCGAGCGTCCACCCGGGCGTCGGCACCGACCAGGTGCGCGAACAAACGGGGTTCGCACTGGCGGTGGACGGCGAGGTGCCGACCACCAGGGAGCCGACCGAGGAGGAACTGCGGCTGCTGCGCGAGGTACTGGATCCGCACGGCACCCGTGACCGCGAGGTGCGCACATGACCCCGCCTCCGGCCGCAGCAGGCTCCGACGCCCCGCTCCGCACCCCGTTCACCACGCTGGTCGGGGTACGCCACCCTCTCGTGCAGACCGGCATGGGCTGGGTGTCCGGCCCTCGGCTCGTCTCCGCCACCGCCGAGGCGGGGGCGCTGGGCATCCTGGCGTCGGCGACGATGACGCTGCCCGAACTGCGCGACGCCGTCCGGGAGGTGAAGTCCCGCACCGAAGCACCGTTCGGGGTCAACCTGCGGGCCGACGCGGGCGACGCGGCCGACCGGGTGCGGCTGCTGGTCGACGAGGGCGTCCGGGTCGCCTCGTTCGCCCTGGCGCCCTCCCGGGAGCTGATCGGACAGCTCAAGGACGCCGGGGTCGTCGTCCTCCCGTCCGTCGGCGCCGTACGGCACGCGCGGAAGGTCGCCGAGTGGGGCGCGGACGCGGTCCTGGTGCAAGGCGGCGAAGGCGGCGGACACACCGGGCAGGTCGCCACCTCCGTGCTGCTGCCGCAGGTGGTGGACGCCGTCCCGGTCCCGGTCGTCGGCGCCGGCGGCTTCCACGACGGGCGCGGGCTGGCCGCCGCGCTCTGCTACGGCGCCGCGGGCGTCGCCATGGGCACCCGCTTCCTGCTCACCCGTGAGTCGACGGTGCCCGAAGCGGTCAAGGCCCGCTACCTGGCGGCGCAGGTCACCGATGTCACCGTCACCACGAAGGTCGACGGGCTGCCGCACCGGATGCTGCGCAGCGAGATGGTCGCGGCCCTGGAGTCCTCCGGCAGGGCCGCCACGCTGCTGCGCGCGGTGCGCCATACGGCCGCGTTCAAGAAGCACTCGGGCCTGTCGTGGGCGGCGATGCTGCGGGACGGCCGCGCCCTGCGGCACGGCAAGCAGCTGTCCCTCGGACAGCTGCTGCTCGCCGCCAGCACCCCGATGCTGCTGAAGGCCGCCATGGTCGAGGGCCGTACGGACGCCGGGGTGATGGCCGCCGGGCAGGTCGCGGGGGTGATCGACGACCTGCCGAGCGTTGCCGAGGTGGTGGAGCGGACAGTCGACCAGGCGGCACGGCTGCTGCGCGAGCCGGCCGTCGGCGGCCCGTCTACGGCTGTGTGACCGCCAGTTCCTCCCGGGCCTCCATCAGCGCGAAGCCCAGCAGATTGAGCCCGGGCCAGCGCTCCGGGTCGGTGGCGCCCGCGTCGTCGGCCGCCAGTCCGATGCCCCACACCCGGTCCAGCGGACTGGCCTCCACCAGCACCCGACCGGCCGTCCCCAGCAGAAAGTCCCGCAGCCGCGCGTCCTGCCCGAACTTCGCCCTGCCGGCCCGTACGACGATGCCGTACCGCTCTCGCGCCCAGCACCCCTCGTCGAAGCCGCGCACCTGCCGACCGAGTGCCTTGGCCGCGCCGGGATGGGGCGCCGCCAGCACGCGCTGCTCCGTCACCTCGTCACCGAACAGCCGCGCCTTGGCGGCCATCATGTAGTGCTCGGCACTGGCGTACTCCACCCCGTCCACGGTGAACCGGGCGGGCCACCACTGGCTGAGACAGCCGGGGCCCACGCCGCCGGCCCTGGGCGGGCGGTGGCCCCAGAAGAAGAGGTACTTGACGCGGTGGCCCCGCCGCACCGCCACACGCAGCTCTTCCCGCTCGCGTACGGCCGTCACGTCCACCGCTCCCCCTGCCGCTCCACGTCCTGCTCTCCGCGCCCCGTGCACGCCCGCGCGCACCATGGCACAAGGTCACCCGTGTGGCCCAGTGGATTTCCATGGGGTGCGAATCCCTCCTCCGGGTGGTGGTGAGGGCCGTACGGCGCAACTCGCCGGACCGCAGGCAGGCGCGGCTGCCGACACTGACAGCACTGCGTTTGTCATACAAATATGGACGCAGCGGAATCCTTCGAGCGGCCCGCCCGCACCTACGTCTCGTCTGCGGAGTACCCATGGCCAGCAGGAAGAATCTCGTAGCCGACCGGACAGCCCTCGCCCACAAGGCCCGCTACGCCCTCGCCCACCCGCAGCGCATCCCGGGCCACCTCCGGCGCGCGGGCCGGGACCGGTGGCTGGCCTTCAAACACCGCGACCACGTCAGCTACTACCGCGCGGTCATGGCCTCCGACACCCGGCGCAGCCCGGACGCCGCCGTGGGCAGCCCGAACCGTGCCGAGTGGCTGAGACTGGGACAGCTCCAGTTCGACTATCTGCGCAGCCACGGTCTGAAGCCGTCCGCGCGGATGCTCGACATCGGCTGCGGCAACCTCCGCGCCGGCTGGCGCTTCATCTCCTATCTGGAGCAGGGCAACTACTACGGCATCGACATCTCCCCCGATGTGCTGATCGCCGCCAAGCGCACCCTCACCGAACGGGACCTGCAGGCCAAACTGCCGCACCTGACGCTCACCCAGGACCTGACGCTGGACTTCCTGCCCGACGCGCACTTCGACGTCGTCCACGCGCACAGCGTCTTCTCGCACTCCCCGCTCGACGTCATCGAGGAGTGTCTGGCCCATGTGGGACGGGTGCTGGCCCCCGGCGGCTTCTTCGACTTCACGTTCGACCGCACGGTCGGCACCGAACACCAGGTGCTGCGCGAGGACTTCTACTACCGAACGGAGACGCTGACCGGGCTGGCCGAACGGCATGGCCTGAGCGCCCGCTTCATGGACGACTGGGAACTCCTCGGTCACGGCCAGTCGAAGATCCGCGTCACGGCCGAGCCCGCCACGTCCTCGGACTCCGTCGCGGCCTCGCCGTCTGTTCAAGTATGACGGCTCCAAGGGGCCCTCGTCACCGTCTTCCAGGACGATATCCGGCGCGGAAACCGCCCCTAGAGTCGCTGCCATGACCGCGCTCGAACAGCACTCCGAACTCAGCCACGAACTGCTCACCATGAAGGCCGCGGACCAGGCCGCCGCGCCCAAGGCCAACAGCGACGACCCGGCCCGGCAGCTCGCCTGGCGGCGGCTGACCGCACAGCACGGCGACCGGCTGCGCACCCTGCTGGAGCAGCACGGGCACTGGCCGACCGCCGAGGAGGTCGGCGAGGAAGCGGCCCTGGGCGCCTGGCTGGTGGCCCAGCACGCGGACCGGCAGCTGGAGGTGCAGCGGCTGGCCCTGCGGCTGCTGGAGCGGGCCGTCGAGGACGGCTCCGCCGGGCCGGAAGGCCCAGGAAGGCTCGCCTTCCTGGGCGACCGGCTGCACGTCAACGCGGGCCTGCCGCAGCGCTACGGCACCCAGATCCAGGGCGTCACCGCCGACGGAGCCCCGATTCCCTGGCCGGTCGAGGACCCGGAGAAGCTGGATGCCCACCGGGCGGAGGCAGGCATTCCGCCGTTCACGGAGTACACCGCGCAGCACGCACCGAAGAGCTGACCCGCGCCGCCGCAGAGCAGCGCCACACGCCGGGGGTCAGACGGTCAGCACCACCTTGCCGAACAGATCGCCCTCCGCCATCTTCGCGAAGCCCTCGCGGGCGCGGTCCAGCGGAAGCACGGAGTCGATGACGGGCCTTACGCCCTTGGCTGCGCAGAAGTTCAGCAGTCCCGCCAGCTCTTCCTTGGTGCCCATGGTGGAGCCGACCACCTTCAGCTCCAGGAAGAAGATCCGGTTCAGCTCGGCGGCGGGCGGGTTGGGGCCGCTGGTGGCGCCGGAGATCACCAGAGTGCCGCCGGGGCGCAGCGACTTGACCGAGTGCGACCAGGTGGCGGCGCCCACCGTCTCCAGTACGGCGTCCACCTTGTGCGGCAGTCGGGCGCCCGCCTCCACGGCGGCCTCGGCCCCGAGCTCCAGCGCCCGCTTCCGCTTGGACTCCTCCCGGCTGGTGGCGAAGACCCGCAGCCCCGCGGCGGCGCCCAGCACGATGGCGGCGGTGGCCACCCCGCCGCCCGCCCCCTGCACCAGCACGGAGTCCCCGGGCCGGACCCCGGCGTTGGTGAACAGCATCCGGTACGCCGTCAGCCAGGCCGTCGGCAGACAGGCCGCCTCCTCGAAGGACAGCTCCTTCGGCTTCGGCAGGACGTTCCACTGCGGTACGGCGACCCGCTCGGCGAACGTGCCCTGATAGCGCTCGGTGAGGATCGACCGGGGCTCGCGCGGGCCCACCCCGTGCCCGGTCTGCCCGATGACGGAGTGGAGCACGACCTCGTTGCCGTCGTCGTCGATCCCGGCCGCGTCGCAGCCGAGGATCATCGGCAGCGACTCCTCACCGAGCCCCACGCCGCGCAGCGACCACAGGTCGTGATGGTTGAGCGATGCCGCCTTCACCGCCACGGTCATCCACCCGGGCGGCACCTTGGGCTCCGGCCTCTCCCCCAGCTCCAACCCGTCGAGCGGCGCTTCCTTGTCGATACGAGCGGCGTAAGCAGCAAACATGCCCCGACGCTACGCCGCACTGTCCGCCCGGGGACAGACCAACCAGCTCCCGAGCGACCCATCTCACGCCGTCAGCGCACGTAGTCCTTGAACTTCGTCGTATCCAGGGTGAAGTCGACCGGATCGGGCAGCTCGACCGGTTCGCCGAAGGTCACGGTGTGGGTGTCGCGGTAATGGCCCCGTTCCGGACCGCTGTGCACGGTGACGGTGCAGGAGTCCCGGTCGATCAACAGGTATACGGGGATTCCGGCCTGGGCGTACGCCCTGGGCTTCTCCCACCGGTCGCGCTGGTCGGTGTCGTGGTCGTACGAGGTGACCTCCGCCGTCATCAGGACGCCTTCGGTGTCCGACCACTCGCCATGCCCTGCGAAGTGACCGTCGGGAGCCAGCACACCGTCCGGGCGCGCCCGCCCCTTGCGATACGCCTCCACCACCAAGCCCCGCTCGGGGTACAGCCACAGTTCCGGGCGATGCTGCATGCACTGCCTCTGCACCCACTTGATGATCTCGTCGTGATCTCCGTCCGGCACCTTCTTGACCCCGATCTGTCCGCCGAGGAACTCCAGCGTGACGGTCTCGGGGGCCCCGGAGGCGAGTTGCTCGAACTCCTCCACGGCCATCTGCCCTGCGGGCTTGTGCGCGTTCCGCTCGACCATAACCGTCATGTTGGCACCTCCTTCCTTGTCGGGGACAGTCTTGGCGGACCGGACGGCTTGTCGTACCGATTCACCCGTCCGGTACTCCGAACGGGTGATCCACTCGCTCCGCGGCGGGTCAGCCGTTCAGCGGCATGGCGTCGGCCAGGGTGCGCCACTCCTCGCGGGGAAGTTCGGTGCCGACGTTCGGAGTGACCACCTGGAGCGCGACATGGTCGGCGCCGGCGGCGAAGAACTCGTCCACGCGGGCGCGGACGGCCTCCGCGTCACCGATGGCGTAGACAGCGTCGACGAGGCGTTCGCTGCCGCCGTCCTCGAAGTCGGACTCGGCGAAGCCCAGGCGCAGCAGGCTGTTTCGGTAGTTGGCCAGGCCCAGATAGAAGGAGAGGTATCCGCGTGCGGTCGCATAGGCCTCGGCGCGGTCGGCGCCCGGACGCTGGAGGACGACCTTCAGCTCGGGGGCGAGCACCGGGTCGGCACCGAGGATGTCGCGGGCTTCCGAGGTGTGCTGGGTGGTGACGAGGTAGGGCAGGGCGCCCAGCGAACGCTCGGCCGCCAGCCGCAGCATCTTCGGCCCGAGCGCCGCCAGCGCGCGCCCCGTGGCGGGCACCGGGCGCGCGGCGTTGTCGAGCACGTCGAGGTAGGAGCGCATGGCCGAGTAGGGGCGATCGGCCAGCGGGTGGTCGAGCGTGTGACCGGTCTGCGCCTCCGGGTGGCTGACGCCGAGGCCGAGCAGGAAGCGGCCGCCGTACTCGTCCGTCAGCTGCGCGTGCCGGGCGGCCACCTCGGGGGCCGCATGCTGCCAGATGCTGAGGATGCTGGTACCGACCGTCGCCCGCGAGGTCGCGGCCAGCAACTGGTGCGCCATGTCCGGCGAGGGGCTGCCGCCGATCCAGAGGGTGCCGTAGCCCAGCTCCTCCAGTTCGACGGCGGCCTCCTCGACCTGCGGCCGCCGTTCGGCGTCGTCCGTGCGCAGCGCGCCCGCCCAGATGCCGACCTTGCCGAGATGTGCGTTGTATGCCATGGCGGACACAGCATCACATCGGCGCCCGCTATTCCAGCAACGGCGGCCACACGCACAACGTCAGCCGCGCCGCCGACGCTCCCTACAGCACCTTCGACAGGAACGACTTGGTCCGCTCGTGCTGCGGGTTGCCCAGCACGTCCTTGGGGTCGCCGGACTCGACGACGACGCCGCCGTCCATGAACACCAGTGAGTCGCCGACCTCCCGCGCGAAGCCCATCTCGTGGGTAACGACGACCATCGTCATACCGTCCCGGGCCAGCGCCTTCATCACGTCGAGCACCTCGCCCACCAGTTCGGGGTCGAGCGCGGAGGTCGGCTCGTCGAAGAGCATCAGCTTGGGATCCATGGCCAGCGCCCGTGCGATGGCGACGCGCTGCTGCTGGCCGCCGGAGAGCTGCGCGGGGTAGCTGTCGACCTTGTCGGCCAGTCCCACCCGGTCCAGCAGCTCGGTGGCCCGCCGCCGGGCCTCGGACCGCGGGGTCCGCTTAACCTGGACGGGCGCCTCCATCACGTTCTCCACCGCCGTCATGTGCGGGAAGAGGTTGAAGCGCTGGAAGACCATGCCGATGTCGCGCCGCTGGGCCGCGACCTCGCGGTCCCGCAGCTCGTAGAGCCTGCCGCCCTTCTCGCGATAGCCGACGAGCGTGCCGTCGACGTACAGCCGCCCGGCGTTGATCTTCTCCAGGTGGTTGATGCACCGCAGGAAGGTGGACTTGCCGGAACCGGAGGGGCCGACGACGCAGAAGACCTCGCCGGTCTTCACCTCCAGGTCGATGCCCTTGAGGACCTCGACGTGCCCGAACGACTTGCAGACGCGTTCGGCCTTGACCATCGTGCTCATGCGCCCTGCACCCCCGATCCCGTGCCGCGGCCCATGGTGAAAAGGTTCTTCCGTACGCGCTGCCACGGGGTGTCGGGCAGTTGGCGGAGGGAGCCGCGCGCGTAGCGCCGCTCCAGGTAGTACTGGCCCACGCTGAAGATGCTGGTGATGACCAGGTACCAGATGGTGGCCACCAACAGCAGCTCCACGACCGCGCTGGAGTTGTTGCCGATGTTCTGTCCCTTGCGCAGCAGTTCCTCGTACATCACGACGGAACACAGCGAAGAGGTCTTCAACAGGTTGATGAACTCGTTGCCGGTAGGCGGCACGATCACCCGCATCGCCTGGGGCAGCACGATGCGGCGCATGTTCTGCGCCTGGGTCATGCCCAGCGCCTGCGAGGCCTCGGTCTGGCCCTCGTCCACCGACTGGATACCGGCCCGGCAGATCTCCGCCATGTACGCGGCCTCGTTGAGACCGAGGCCGAGGAGCGCCGCCATGAACGGAGTCATGACGTCGGTCATCTCGTCCTTGTAGATGGGCATGATGTTGAGGACCGGGAAGATCAGGGCCAGGTTGAACCACAGCAGCAGCTGTACGTAGACGGGCGTCCCGCGGAAGAACCAGATGTAGCCCCAGGCGACGGACGAGGTCACCGGGTTCTTCGACATCCGCATGACCGCGAGGACGATGCCGAGGACCAGCCCCATGATCATCGAGAGCACGCTGACGACGAGCGTGTTCTTGACGCCCTGGAGGATCTGGTCGTCGAAGAAGAAGTCGCCCACGGCCTGCCAGCGCAGCCCCTCGGCGGTGGCGAAAGCGCGGACGATCAGCGCCAGCAGCCCGAGCACCACGACGGCGGACACATACCGCCCGTAGTGCCGTACGGGTATGGCCTTGATGGCCTCCGGGGCCGCCTTCGACGGGGGTGCCCCGCCGGAGGGCATCTTCTCGGTGGTGGGTGGTGTCACGGGGGCTTGCCTCTCAGCGTCCTCGGCGTCCTGCGGGTGTGTCGGTTGAGTCTTCGCCGCGTGGCTCAGCCACCGGCGTTGATGGTGGCCTTCTTCACGCCGCCGTCCTGGACGCCCCACTTCTCCAGCGCCCTCTTGTACGAGCCGTCCTCGATGATCGCGTTCATGGCGGCCTTGAGGGCGTCGCGGAGCTTCTTGTTGTCCTTGCTGACGGCCATGCCGTAGGGCGCCGACTGCATCTGCTCGCCGACGACCTCGAAGTCGGCGCCGGACTTGGCGGCGTTTGCGGCGACCGGGAAGTCGGAGATGTCGGCGACGACACCTCCGGTCTTCAGCCGCACCCGGGCCTCGTCGTCCGTGTTGTACGGCTCGATGTCGATCTTCTTCTTGCCGGCCTTGACGCACTTCTTCGTCTGCGCCTTGAGGATCTCGTGCGAGGTGGTGCCGCGCTGGGTGGCCACCTTCTTGCCGCACATCTGGTCGACCGACTCGATCTTCTCCGGATTGCCCTTCTTGACCAGGATCGAGGAGCCCGCGGAGAGGTAGTCGACGAAGTCGACGCCCTTGCCCGCCTTCTTGCCCTTGTCGTCCAGGCCCTCCTGGCGGTCCTTGGTGTCCGTCATCGAGGACATGATCATGTCGAAGCGGCCGGTCTGCATGGAGGTGATCAGGCCGTCGAAGGTGCCGTTGGTGAACTCGAAACGGACACCGAGCTTCTTGCCCATCGCCTCGGCGAGGTCGGGGTCGAGGCCGACGATCTCGGCCCCTTCCTTGTACTCCATGGGCTTGTACGCGGCGTCCGTGCCGACCTTGATGACGCCCGCACTGCGGATCTTGTCGGGCAGCATGGCGTTCAGCTTGCCGCTTCCGCCGCCGGAGCCGCCGCTCGCGCCGTCGGTCTGGTCACCGCAGCCGGCCAGCAGCAGGGCGCCGCTGACCGCGAGGGCCACCGGCACGATCCCGGCACGCCGCGTGGCCACACGTGCGGCCCGGCCGGCAGTCATGAGCCTGCTTACGGTCATGGGCGGGTCCTCCTGGGATGCGGGGGAAGCCGTGGGGTCGGGCACACACCTTCGGATGTCGCGACCGTGTCCGACGGATGAACGGATGAACGATGGGGGGCATCTTGCCATCCGGACAAGCGGCAGCAGGACGCCTCCGAGGTCAAAATCGGATAACGGATACTCGACTCCGATTACAGGGCACGGCGAAAGGCCGTAAAGGGGGCGACCGACCGAAGTGCGGTCCCTCACACCGGCCGCCTGTCTCACTCCGCGGACTTCGAGCCGGAGTCGAGACACTTTGCCCCGCATTCCGCCAGCTTGGATACCGGTACGGCCAGAAGTAGGTCGTCCCCGGCGGCCGGTGTCGGGTAGAAAGGTCGATTACACCCCTCACCCGGGGACCAGGGCGCGTGTGCGGCGCGCCCGGCGTCCGTACCTCCCTCCGGGCCGCGACAGGCCGCTCGCCCGGGAATCGGACGTGGTGCCCGCCCGTTCCTCACCGCAGGGAGCGGTCACCCTCACACAGATTCGACAAAGGGGTTCAACACAGTGGCAGCGGAGATCGTCAATCAGAAGGACGGGCTGGAGTCGGACGTGATCGATCCGGCGTTCGCCCTGCACCGGGGCGGCAAAATGGCCGTCCAGGCGACCGTGCCGGTGCGGGACGCCGACGACCTGTCCCTCGCCTACACGCCGGGCGTCGCCAAGGTCTGCAGCGCCATCGCCGAACAGCCCGAGCTCGTCGACGACTACACCTGGAAGTCCCAGGTCGTCGCGGTGGTGACCGACGGCAGCGCGGTGCTCGGTCTGGGCGACATCGGCCCGGGTGCCTCACTCCCGGTCATGGAGGGCAAGGCCATCCTCTTCAAGCAGTTCGGCGGCGTCGACGCGGTGCCGCTCGCGCTGGACACCCAGGACACGGACGAGATCGTGGAGACGGTGGCGCGGCTCGCGCCGTCCTTCGGCGGCGTCAACCTGGAGGACATCTCGGCACCCCGGTGCTTCGAGATCGAGGCCCGCCTCAAGGAGCGGCTGGATATTCCGGTCTTCCACGACGACCAGCACGGAACGGCCATCGTCACGCTGGCGGCGCTGCGCAACGCGGCGAAGCTGAGCGGCCGCGCGCTGGGCTCGCTGCGTGCCGTCATCTCCGGGGCGGGCGCCGCCGGTGTCGCCATCGCGAAGATCCTCGTCGAGGCGGGCATCGGGGACGTCGCGGTCTGCGACCGCAAGGGTGTCGTCTCCGAGGACCGCGACGACCTCACCCAGGTCAAGCGGGAACTGGCCGGCTTCACCAACAAGGCGGGCCTCTCCGGCTCCCTGGACGCCGCGCTGGAGGGCGCCGATGTGTTCATCGGCGTCAGCGGCGGCACGGTGCCCGAGGAGGCCGTCGCGACGATGGCGGAGGGTTCGTTCATCTTCGCCATGGCCAACCCCAACCCGGAGATCCACCCCGACGTGGCCCGCAAGTACGCGGCCGTCGTGGCCACCGGGCGCAGCGACTACCCGAACCAGATCAACAACGTGCTGGCGTTCCCGGGCATCTTCGCCGGAGCGCTGCAGGTCCGTGCCACGGACATCACCGAGGGCATGAAGCTGGCCGCCGCCGAGGCGCTCGCCGCCGTGGTCGCCGACGAGCTGAGCGCGGACCGGGTGATCCCCTCCCCCTTCGACGAGCGGGTGGCACCTGCGGTGACCTCCGCCGTTGCGGCTGCGGCGCGAGCGGAAGGCGTCGCGCGGCGTTAGCCAAACATTTCGGGGCGCCCCCTCGCCGGTGTCCGGTGAGGGGGCGCCCCTGTCGGTTGCCTGCTGACTGCTGGTTGTTTGTGGCTGGTCGCGCGGTTCCCCGCACCCCTGAAGGGGAGCCCTCCTGCGCTTGCCGGCCCCCATGCGGGGCGCGTCAGCGCAGGCCGAGGACGATCGCGTCAGTGGGGGAGGCCCACACCGTGCGGGACTCGGCGAAGCCGACCTCCCGCAGGGTGGACGCGTGCCACGCCGCGGTCTGGAACTCCTCGTTGTTGTGGTCGTGCCGCACCTCGGCGGGGTTCCCGAACAGCGCGAACCGCTCCTGGGCGACCGCCGCCAGCGCGGGGTCCTCGGAGAGCGCCCGCCACCATCCGCTCCAGTCGAGCGCGCCCTCCGCCAGCCGCCGCTTGCGCTGCTCCTCCTCGTAGATGTGCACAGCGGCGTTGATGCGCGGTGTCGACTCGTCCGGCATGTGGTCGGCGTTCATGAAGACGCCGCCTTCCCGTACCACCCCGGCGAGCCGGCCGTAGAGGGCGCGCAGCGGCTCGGTGTGCATCCAGTGCAGTGCCGTGGCGGTCAGTACGGCGTCGTAGGGTCCCTCGGGCAGCAGGGTGGGCCAGTCCGGGTCGCTCAGGTCGGCCGTCACGAAGGTGGCCCGCCGGTCACCGGCGAAGGTGCCGCGCGCGATGGACAGCAGTGCGGGGTCGCGGTCGACCCCGACAGTCGTCGCGTTCGGCATCCGCCGCAGAACCCGGTCCGAGATACTGCCCGTACCACAGGCGAGGTCGAGCACCCGGGGTTCGGGGCCCACCAGGGCCTCGGTCATGTCGAGCATGACCCGGAACCGCTCCTCACGGTCGGGCAGGTACCACTCCTGTTGCCGGTCCCAACTCTCCTGCCAGCGCTTCCAGTCGGCCTCGTTCAGTGCGTGGGTCGTCATACCTGCCCTCCGCCGTAATACGCTCGTGGTGGATTCAGCTATTACCGACAATAGAACGCCCGCCGTAAGGATCACAAGTGGAACTGAACTATTACTCAGATCTGGCAGTGCGCCTGGTGAACAGTGAGCAACCCGAGCGCGGGGAAGACACCCTCACTTCTGTCGAGGCTGTCCGCGAACTCTTCGGGTCGCACGGGACCATGGCCCGGCGGGCGACCGAGGCCGACGTCAACCGGCTCCGCGCGGTACGCACCCGGCTGCGCGCCGTCTTCACCGCGGCCTCCGAGGGCGACGAGGTGCGCGCCGTCGATCTGCTCAACGCGCTGCTGATGGAGTTCCCGACCAGTCCGCAGATCTCCGGACACGGCGACCTGGACGACGACGGGCGTCCGCGCTGGCACATGCATCTCGCCGAGCAGCCCGCCAACGCCACCGCCGCCTACGCGGCGACGGCCTGCATGGGGCTCGCCTTCCACCTCACCGACCTGGGCGTCGACCGGCTGGGGATCTGCCAGGCGACCCCCTGCCGCAACGCCTATCTGGACACCTCGACCAACCGCTCGCGCCGCTACTGCTCCGACCGCTGCGCGACCCGCGCCAACGTGGCGGCCTACCGCGCCCGCAAGCGCCTGGAGAGCAGCCCGGCCGCTCCCGAGGACGCACCCTCGACGGGCGGACGCGACCGCAGCGGCCCGACCAGCGGCCGCACGGCCGAGGCCGACCAGCGGGCAACGGAGCGCGGCGAGCGCTGAAGCCCGCGCGGCGGGCGCAGCCGCAGCCACGCCCTGGCCACGACGAGGTCGTCGGGGACCACGCCGAACTCCCGGCTGTCGTTCTTCACCCGCGGGTTGTCGCCCCGTACCCACCAGCCGCCGGAGCGCCGCTCGGTGGCGCGTTTGACGATGAGCAGATCGTGCTGGAAGGGATGGCGCAGTACGACCACGTCACCCGGACGTACGGCGGCGCCGTAGGTGACGACCAGTTGATCCCCGGGCAAGAGGGTCGGCTCCATCGAGGGGTTGTAGACCTCGGCAAGTCCGATCCGCTTCAGCAGCCCACCGTGCCCGCCCCGCTCCGGGTCCTGCGCATCGTGGGTCGGCCCGCGCTGCGGCGTACGCTCCGGCATCTTCTGCGCCTCCGGTCCCAAGGCCGCCTCCGGCCCGATTACTCCAGCAGATCCAGCCCGTCACTGGACTTTTGTCCTAAGCCCGTGGGGGCACACGCGAAAAGGCTTCCCACACGGAGTAATCTCGCACGTGAGAAGACGATCACGAGGAAGGATGGCTTTTATGCTCTCCCGACTGTTCGCCCCCAAGGTGCGCGTCAGTGCCCATTGTGACCTGCCGTGCGGCGTCTACGACCCGGCGCAGGCCCGGATCGAGGCCGAGTCCGTGAAGGCCATTCAGGAGAAGTACCAGGCCAACGACGACCCGCACTTCCGGGCCCGGGCCACCACGATCAAGGAGGAGCGCGCGGAGCTCGCCAAGCACCACGTCTCGGTGCTGTGGAGCGACTACTTCAAGCCGCCGCACTTCGAGAAGTACCCGGAGCTGCACCAGCTGGTGAACGACACCCTCAAGGCGCTCAGCACGGCCAAGGGGTCCACCGACCCGGCGACCGGGCAGAAGGCGCTGGACTACATCGCCCAGATCGACAAGATCTTCTGGGAGACCAAGAAGGGCTGAACGCCTTTCGAACCCACCGGCCGGCGCCATCCGCGCCGGAAGGTCGTCCGGGCCCGCTCACCAGGTCACCGGGAGCCCGACGGGTCCTCTGATGAGCACGCTGCGCTGCCAGGCGATCTCCTGGGCGGGCACGGCGAGCCGCAGCCCGGGCAGCCGGCGCAGCAGGGTGGACAACAGCACTTCGGCCTCCATCCGGGCCAGCAGCGGCGCCACGCAGTGGTGGGGCCCGTTCCCGAAGGCCAGATGCGGCGGGCCCTGGCGGTCGAGGTCGATCGCGTCGGGGTCGGGGAAGTGCCCAGGGTCCCGGCACGCGGCCACGTACGACACCTGGACCACCTCGCCGCGGCGGATCAGCACACCGGAGACCTCCACGTCCTCGGTGGCGATCCGCGGCTGCCCCACCCCGTTCTTGTGCGGGATCCACCGCAGCAGTTCCTCGACCGCCTGCGGCACCATCTCCGGCTCGGACAGCAGCCGCTCGCGCAGCTCGGCGCGGGTCAGCAGCAGATACACCATGTTGGAGACGTTGTTACGCACCGCGTGCCAGCCGTTGAGCCCGATCAGCGTGGCCAGTGCGAGCAGTTCCTCCTCGTCGATACGGCCCGCTTCGACCGCCTCCACCATCCGCGTCATCAGGTCGTCGGCCGGCCGGTTCCGGCGCTGTGCCGCCAGCGCGCGGAAGTACCCGGACGCCGCGGCCTTCGCCTGCTGGGCACGTTCGAGGCCCGCCTGGTCAGTTGCCCGGGTGAGCACCACTTCGGCCCAGTTCCGCAGCTGCGGCCGGTCCTCGGGCGGGGTGCCGAGCACCTCGCCCACCACTGCCAGCGGAAAGGGTGAGACGACGGAACGCACGACATCGGCCCGAGGTCCGGCCGCCAGCATGTCGTCCACCAGCCCGTCCAGGATCGTCTGTGCCCGGGGGCGCAGCCGTTCGACCGCGCGCCGGGTGAAGGCGGGGGCCACCACGGAGCGCACCCGGGCGTGGTCGGGCGGATCGACAAAGCTCACGGCCCGGTCCAGCGGGATGAGGTGTCTGGTCATCCGGGGCGTGGGGCGACCGGTGATGTCCCGGGTGAACCGGGGGTCCGAGGTGACGAACCGGACATCGTCGTAGCGCGTGGCCAGCCAGCAGTCCCCCTCCCCGTACGGCAGCCGGATACGGGAGACCGGCGCGTCCAGGGCGTTCCGCAGGAACGGATCGAACGTCAGCTCGGGCGGGCTGTCCGGAACCTCGTACAGCGGGCACTCCGACACATTCATCCCTCCTCGGCCCCGCGCGGGCCGTGCCGGAGCGGGGTGAGCTGTTCGATGTCGTAGCGGGCGCGCAGTGCGGCGACGACCTCCGCGTCCGGGGGCTCCCCCGTGGCGAGGATGTCCAGCAGTTCCTCGAAGTACCGCTCGTGATCCGGCGGTGGTGCCGACTGGAACAGCATCCGGGCGGGGGACCCGGTCGGATTGGCGAACGCGTGCGGGCAGCCCGGCGGCACCAGTACGACGGTGCCGGGTACGGCGCGGACGACGCGGTCGCCCGCGGCCGACCGCCACTCCCGCCAGCTGTCGCCGCTGCGGACCAGCGGCTCGAAGGCAAAGATGTCCAGTTCGCCCTCCAGCACGTAGAAGAACTCCTCGCTGCGGGCGTGGACGTGCGCACCGACGTCGAAGCCGGGCGGTACGACCACCTCGAAGCTGGAGGCGGTACGCGAGTGCTGCCCCGTCACCTTGAAGGTGACCTGCTGGGCAGCGGTCCGTACGGTGCGGCCCCGACCCGGTGGCACCACCAGGCCGGTGCTCGGCCCGGAGCGCGGCTCCGGTGCCGCGTGCTCGTGTCCGGTACTGGTCATGAGGGACTCAGGGCTCCTTCGGCAGGACTCTCGGGGACGGTTGTCGGGGCCGTCCGCCACCGGCCCAGCGCCATCTCCGCCGTGATGCCGGGCCCGAATCCGGCCAGCAGCCCCCGCGCCCCGTCGCCGGGCCCGCCCTCCTCGAAGAGCCTGCGGAGGGCGTCCAGCACGACGACGCTGGCCGTGTTGCCGTACTCGGTCAGCGTGGCCCGGCTGAACCGGAAGGCGTCTTGCGGCACCTCCAGATACGCCCCCAGATCGAGCAGGATGCGGGGGCCGCCGGCGTGCACGATGTAGAAGTCCAGTGCGGTGACGTCCCAGCCGTGGAGTGCCGCCAGCTCGCCCAGCGCCGGCGCGAGCGGCCCCATGGTGGACGGCACCCGCTTGTCCAGTACGAAGTGGAAGCCGGTGGAACGTACGTCGTAGGAGATCCAGGCCTCGGTCTTCGGGATCAGGTAGGAGCCGTTGCGCTCCAGCCGGATCCCTGTCCCGCCCGCGCCGCGGACCACCGCGGCGGCCAGCCCGTCCCCGAACAGGCCGTTGGACAGCAGCGAGCCGATCCCCACATCGGTCGGCTGGTAGCACAGGGAGCAGAACTCGCACGCGACGATGAGCGCGTTCGCTTCGGGGTGTGCCGTGCAGAAGTCGTGTGCCCGGTTGATCGCCGCTCCGCCGCCCGCGCACCCCAGCTGAGCGATGGGCAGCTGGCGGGTCGTGGAGCGGAACCCCTGGGTGTTGATCAGCCACGCGGTGAGCGAGGGCATCATGAAGCCCGTGCAGGACACGTAGACGATGAGGTCGATGTCCTCCGCGCCCAGCTCGGCGGACCGCAGCGCCCGGGAGACCACCTGCGGTACCCGGGCCTTGGCCTCGGACTCGTAGACCGCGTTCCGGGCCTCGAAGCCGGGGTGGCTGAGCGTCAGGTCCAGGGGCTGTACGAGGTGTCTCGTCCGGACGCCGGTGTTCTCGATCAGCCGGAGCGCCAGCGGGAGTTGAGGGTGGTCAGCGTGCCGTGAACGTGCGAGTGCGAGTGTGTCCGCCATCGTGATCACATGTGGCGGGACCTGCACAGCAGGCCTGCACAATGTCGCCATGGAAGGTACAACGACGGTCCGACACCGAGGGATACTCCACCTAAAGAGGGGCAACTGACCACCTAACGGCCACAGTTGCCTTCCTGGGCACCAACCGCACCATAGGGGACAGACCGCCACGCCGCCGTTCCCCACGGCGCCGCACCCGCGCAGCCCGGCCCCCCCCCCCCCCCCCCCCCGCC